>NZ_JBSVKG010000027.1:0-49345 GCF_054048505.1 Virgibacillus sp. FSP13
CCTTCAAAATAATCATCCATTTTCATTTCCCCGTAATTACCTTTTCGCTTGGTAGTCTTTAGAGATACCTTTCCACTTTCAACGGACTTTATAACTGCACGTTGTTTTTCTCGTAGAGTCTTAGTCGTAAATATATTCTTTGTATTTCCCTTTGCCCCCTGCAACTCCTCCGCTTGCCAAATCAACTGATCCTTCAAATTCTTACCATCCACCACATTATAAGGAAACTTAGCTCCCCCAGCCAGCTGATACTGTGGTGCATAAGGTAAAAACTGAGACAAATTTACACTTTCAGCAGTATCACCAGCCGCTTTTGCAGCTTTTTTTGCACCTGCTTTGGTTGTTGCCACGCCTGTCTTCGTAACTGTGCCCGCACCTTTTGTACCAAAGACAGTTGTAACGGCAGTACCTAGTGCATATGTAACCCAGTGTGAACGGCTTTCTGCATCACCATTGGCCATATCGCGTTCGTATGACTCTGCTATTGCATTACTAATGTATTTCCCGGTATCGACAGGATTAACCACCATATTCACCATGGAATCCACTGTTTCAACTGGGTGCATGACGGTGTTTCCGATGCCAACTAATGTGTCTTTTCCTACATCGTAAACACCAATCTGCGCACCTTTCCCCGTGTTGACTACCCCTTTTCCGAATTCAACAGTACCTTCTGTTATCTTGGTCCATAAACTTGCTTCTACTTCTTCCTTTGTAACAGGCTCACCATACACTTCTTTTAAAATAGTAGGAAGGGAAGGTAGCTTTAGTGCTGTCAATGCATCAAATGTAGTAATGGAATAATCGGAAGCAAAGGTACGTGTCATCTCATTTATGTATTGATCGAGTAGTTTCTGATCTTCCCCTACTTGATTTAAAGATTTTGTTTGTTCGTGATCCAGATCATACAGCTGTTCCACATCATTTTTCGCTTTTCTTTTTCCCTTTTGTACCATGGAGTTAAATTCCTCTGTGTCGAGTGCGGGTAATGAGACGAGATCAGCAATACTGGCCATGATCCCATTTGCCTCGTCAACTAACCCTTCTGTTACCTGTCTCGCTTTATCCAATCCATGTTGAACGTCATTGTCCAAGAATTCCTCTCGTACAAATCCTTCTTCATCCGGCTCATAAGAATATACGGCTTGTTGCAGTTTTTCTAATGCTTGCCTGTATTGGGTTAAGGACTGGTACAGATAGATTAAAAAGGGTCCATGAATGCCTTCATAAAAGGAACGGATTGATTCCCCTGTCTTACCTTTTAAATGGCTTTCTAAATCGGTAATACCTCGAACGCCTTTTTGCATTTCGGTTACTTTACTTTGAACATGTTTGATTTCCTGCAGTGTTGCATTGATCCCTTCATGTAAACTTGCGGAATCTAAGGTCTTCATTCCATTCCCCCTTATTAGGCTATTTAAATGTCATGTAGTTAGCCAGAATTGAGTCTGTTTCGATTAAGGACGCAACAGAACTTTCCGTTGTTCTTAAATGTTGGAGGATTAGCAACCGATAGGACTTGATCAGAGATGCATAACCGCTATTTATTGATTTAGTTGGTCCAAAAGATTGAGTTGATTTTCTCCTTCTATCTCATTCGGAAAGGAAGATTCAAAGTTTAGTGCAAACCCTTCCAGTGTTGAAATAGCTTGTTTGATGGGATTTTGTTCAATTTTAATTTCTGTTTCCATTTACCTAACCCCTCCTTTACTTCACACGAAGACTATTGCCATTACATAAATGATAATTCTAAATTTAGATAATACAATGAATCTATTGGCTTGGTACGAAAGTATGAATGCGCCAAATAAATTCATTTATTTCTGGTAATAATGAAATTTTGTTGCAAATCCTAATCCCCTGCTCCACCAATCAATATAAAATACATCACACATTTAGGTTCACATCCACCCCTCAAATCGGGTATAATTAGATTAGATTATAAAGGGGAAGCGAAGACTATGAGCTATCAGGCATTGTACCGTACATGGCGCCCAAGGACGTTTGCGGATGTGGTTGGACAAGAGCATATTACGAGAACACTGCAGAATGCGATTGTTCAGCAGAAGTTTTCGCATGCTTATTTATTTTCCGGACCACGTGGGACAGGAAAAACAAGTGCTGCGAAAATTTTTGCCAAAACGATCAACTGTGAGCATGCGCCGACAAAGGAACCATGTAATGAATGCGCCGCTTGCCGAGGTATTCAGGATGGTTCGATTTCTGATATTATCGAAATGGACGCTGCCTCGAATACGAGTGTTGAAGATATTCGAGAAATTCGCGATAAAGTAAAATATGCATCTAGTTCTGTACCTTATAAAGTGTACATTATTGATGAGGTTCATATGATATCGGTCAACGCGTTTAATGCTTTATTAAAGACATTAGAAGAACCTCCAAAGCATGTTGTGTTTATTTTAGCAACAACCGAGCCACACAAAATACCGCTAACCATTATATCAAGATGCCAACGCTTTGACTTTAAGCCTATTTCGAATCAGGCTATTGTCGACCGGATGAAAACAATCACCAATGCTGAGGGAATTTCTGTCTCTCAAGAGGCAATGGACACGGTAGCACTTGCAGCTGAAGGTGGAATGCGTGATGGATTAAGTATTTTGGATCAAGCTATTTCCTATAGTGAAGATAGCGTAGAATTAGCTGATGTATTAGCAGTTACTGGTGGCGTGTCCCAACAACTTTTAACGGATATTGTTAAGGCGATGCACGAGCGAGAAGTCCAGAAGGCATTGAAATTGTTGGATGAGTTGATTCAACGTGGAAAAGACCCTGGACGCTTTGTTTTTGACCTGATTTACTTTTTGCGGGATTTACTACTTTACCAGAGTGCACCAACACTCGAGGGCATTTTGGAACGTGCGATGATTGATGATCATTTCAAACAACTAGCAGAGCAAGTAAATGCCAGCTGGATCCAAGATGCGATTATCCGACTGAATCAATGTCAGCAGGAAATAAAGTGGTCAAATAGCCCGAAAGTTTTCATCGAGATAGCTATTTTGACGATTACAAATCATAATCAAGAGAAAAATGAAGCTATCACAACAACGAATGATTCGGAAACAGTTACAAAACTTACAAATAGATTAGAACAGTTAGAAAAGGAATTAAAGACATTAAAAGAAACACCAACGGCACCTGCAAACAACACACCACAACCTGAACCAAGGCGGGCGCCAAGACAAAACAAAACCAGCTATAAAATTCCGTTTGAAAAGATCCGCCATGTATTACAGGATGCGGAGAAGTCAAAATTAAAACAAGTACAATCGGAGTGGGCTGAATTTTTAAATGCCTTGAAAAAAACGAATGCACCTGCACATGCGACAATTCAAGATAGTAAGCCAGCAGCGGCATCTGATCAAGCTCTTGTTGTAGCATTTAAATATGAGATACATTGTTCGCTTTTCCTTGATCATCGTGAAACAAGTGAATCAGTGCTTGAAAGAGTACTTGGAAAACAGTTGACAATTATTCCGATTCCGGATAATAATTGGCAGGAATTACGCAATGAATATGTACAAAACCAAGAAAGCAAAACAGACCAGCAGGCTGAAGAGAAAAGTGATCCATTGGTGGAAGAAGCAAGGAAGCTTTTTGGTGATGATTTGTTGGAAATACATGATTAGAAGATAAACTAAAGGAGGAATTTTCCATGAAGGGAAATATGGGTAACATGATGAAGCAAATGCAAAAAATGCAAAAGAAGATGATGGCGGCACAAGATGAACTTTATGAAATGACGTTTGAATCGTCTGCTGGCGGTGGAATGGTTACAGTTATAGCAAACGGGAAAAAAGAAATTACCGATGTCCAAATTAAAGAAGAAGTTGTCGATCCAGATGATGTAGAAATGCTGCAAGATTTAATTCTAACTGCAACAAACGATGTCATAAAACAAATTGATGATAAAACAAATGAAACAATGGGACAATTCACGAAAGGATTAAATATGCCTGGTGGAATGTTCTAGGAGGCGTACGTTATGTATTATCCAGAGCCGATTTCCAAACTGATTGATAGCTTTACAAAATTGCCAGGAATCGGACCGAAGACAGCAGTCCGTCTGGCATTTTTTGTGATAAATATGAATGATGATGATGTAATGGATTTTGCCAATTCGTTAGTGAATGCTAAGCGTGAACTTACCCATTGCTCGATTTGTGGCCATATAACTGACCAGGATCCATGTGCGATTTGTCAGGATACTTCACGTGATTCATCGATTATTTGTGTTGTGCAGGATCCAAAAGACGTGATTGCAATGGAGAAAATGAAGGAGTTTCATGGTAAGTACCATGTGTTGCATGGCGCTATTTCTCCAATGGACGGCATAGGACCTGAGGATATTAATGTTCCAGATTTAATTAATCGTTTAAAAGATGAGGGTGTAAAGGAATTAATTTTGGCTACAAATCCGAATATTGAAGGGGAAGCAACAGCAATGTATATTTCCCGTCTTGTTAAACCATCAGGTATACGTACCACCCGAATTGCTCATGGGTTACCTGTTGGTGGTGACTTGGAATATGCCGATGAAGTAACATTATCGAAAGCGTTAGAGGGAAGAAGAGATTTGTAGAGGTTGTTCAAAAAGGCTCCAAATGATAGGCGTCGAATCTGTTCGTTGGCATGTTTTTTGAACACATACTTGTAGGGTTAGGTGACGTCATGAGTAAAAAGATAAAAAGAAAAGACATTGATGAACAGTTGTTAGATTCTATTTTTACGTTGGAGCATGAATGGAAACAGATCCGTTCGCTTGTAGAAAAAAGTATTGAACCAATGGAATCAAGCATTTGTAAACAAAAACTTGCCGAGGCAAAATATTTATTTTTATTACGTGAGGCACGTCACCGAAAAGTAAGTGCAATTCGCTATAATTAACGGTTCTTTTTCCGCGTTTCCTTTCATAAATAAGTAGAAAGGGACAAGGAGAAGGAGTGAAAGATTTGAGCTCTACTGTAGTTATTACCATCATGGTTGCATTAATTGTGTTACTACTTATTGTCGGTGCTCCAGCGAAGCCAATGCGTTTCATTGCCCATAGTACAGTTAAGTTGGGGATTGGTGTACTGTTTCTGTTTTTCTTTAACGTTTTCGGTGGGGGAATTGGATTACACATTCCTATCAATCTATTTACGACCGTTGTGTCAGGGTTCTTAGGATTGTTCGGCGTAGCTTCACTTGCTGCAATTCAGTTATTTATCATTCCATAAAAAGAACAATAAGAAGAATGCCGAGTTGTATAAAGTGCACTCGGTTTTTTATTGCCTTTTTTAACCCCGACTGCTTTTAATTTTTTGGAAACAAACAGGCTACTAAAACATATAAATAAACATAAGAAAGTTTCACAGATTATATGTATAGAATTCGTTAGATTAGGAGATACTAAGCTAACGGAGGTGGGGAGATGAAACAAACTATTTCAATGGAACGCTGTGGTATATGTGAGGAAGAAAAAGAGAGAGGAATTCACTTATACAAACTATTTATCTGTTGTGAATGTGAACGAAATATGATTCACACAGAACCAAGGGAAGAAAAGTATCGCTATTATCTACAAAAATTAAAGAATATGAATCAACCAACATTATATTCATAAATAACAGGTCTTTGCGGTTTCACTTGCAAAGGCCTTTTTTGTTATCCTAGCATTAAGACAGGCTCTTTTTCGTAATGTTTGTTGCTTTTTAATTTCGTAGTGATATTAGAAAACAGCCTTAAGATAAAAAGAGGACGGGGAAATAATGAAGAGAGATCAACGAAATGTACCACTTTATCAAAAATTATTTAAGTTTAGTGAAAAGGATCCAATTTCATTTCATGTTCCGGGGCATAAAAATGGAGCTGTTTTTCCTAGTTATGCGCAGCAGTCTTTTGCTGGTCTTTTGCCGCTGGACTTGACCGAACTTTCTGGTCTTGATGATCTTCATGCACCTCATGGAGTGATCGCTGAAGCGGAGGAGCTAGCGGCTGATTTTTTCGAGGCAGATCATACTTTTTTCCTTGTTGGAGGTAGCACAGTTGGAAACTTAGCAATGATATTAGCTGCTTGTTCAGTTGGAGAGGAAATTATCGTACAACGCAATAGCCATAAATCAATTATTAATGGGTTAGAGCTTAGTGGGGCAAATCCAGTTTTTATCACACCAGACTATGATCAGTCGGTTGATCGTTATACTAGTCCAAGTATACCTACACTTGAGCAAGTATTACAACAACACCCTAATGCAAAAGCAGTTGTACTAACCTATCCTGATTACTTCGGTAAGACGTATAATCTTAGAAAAATGATTGAGCTTGCACATGACTATCATATCCCGGTATTAGTTGACGAGGCGCATGGGGTGCATTTTTCACTTGGGGACCCATTTCCATTAACTGCTTTATCGATGGGAGCGGATATTGTTGTTCAATCTGCACATAAAATGGCACCGGCAATGACGATGGGCTCGTATTTACATATGAACACGGAAAGAATTGCGAAAGAATGCGTAGCCCATTATTTACAAATGCTGCAGTCTAGCAGTCCTTCCTATCCGCTAATGGCATCATTAGATATTGCCCGCGCATTTTTGGCATCGATTACCTCGGTCCAAATTGAGGCAATGAAAGAAAGTGTTAATCAAGTAAGACATATTTTTCAATCAACTGAAATGTGGGACTTGTTACCAGTCGCGGAATCCGATGATTTTCTAAAAATAACGTTACATATGAAACAAGGAATTTCCGGTTATGAGGTAGCCCATAAATTTGAAGAAGCGGGGGTTTATCCGGAATTAGCGACACATAATCAGGTGCTGTTTATTCACGGGCTTCAGCCATTTCAACAAATGAAGCGATTGAAAAAAGTAGTGAAAAGCGTGGATGGACAATTAAAAATTATCGAAAGTCGTGCTACAATAGATATAACAAACCTGTTTCCACAGAAAATAGAGATGCTAGAATTGCCTTATCAAATAATGAATCAACAGGAAACTAAAACCTTCTCATTTCATAAGGCGGTTGACAATGTGGCGGCAGAAGCTATTATTCCATATCCACCTGGAATTCCGCTAATCCTAAAGGGAGAGCGAATTACAAGTGAACATATAATGATAATCGAACAATTGATCAAGCAGGGTGTTACCATTCAACACCGTGATATAACAAATGGTATCCGTGTCTTTATGGGTAAACAAAGGAGAAAATAATCGTGAATGGACATTTTATAACTTTTGAAGGTGGAGAGGGTGCTGGAAAGACGACCATTCTTCAATCGTTGGGAAAAGAATTGCAAGAACTAGGCTATAACGTCGTTGTCACAAGAGAACCAGGTGGCATTGAAATTGCAGAAAAAATTAGGGATATCATTTTAGATCCAAAAAATACAAAAATGGATAGTCGTACCGAAGCATTGCTATACGCTGCAGCACGTCGGCAGCATTTTGTAGAAAAAGTGTTACCAGCATTAGATGAAGGGAATATTATATTATGTGATCGGTTTATTGATAGTAGCCTGGCATATCAAGGTTATGCACGAGGGATAGGAATGGATGAGGTATTCTCAATTAACCAATTTGCCATTCAAGATTGTATGCCGAATTTGACGTTATTTTTTAATATTGAACCAAAAAAGGGATTAGAACGCATAGTGGCGAATAAAAATAGAGAGAAGAATCGTTTAGATTTAGAAACGATTCATTTCCATCAACAAGTATATGATGCATATCAACAGCTAGCAAATAAATTCCCAGGTCGTTTCACTTCGATCAATGCCGATCGGCCGCTTGATCAGGTGGAAAAAGAAGCGAAGCATACGATCATTTCCTATTTGAACCAAAATAACGGATAAGGGAGGGCTGGATCATGAAATTAATCATTGCTGTTACGCAAGATAAAGACTCCAATCGGTTAGTTGATGCACTTGGTGAGGAAAATTTTAAAACGACCAAATTAGCTACCACGGGGGGCTTTTTGAAAGAAGGAAACACGACACTAATGATTGGTTGCGAAGATGAATATGTTGATGAGGCGCTTAAGATTATTCGTGACAACTGCTCACAGCGAGAACAAATGGTAGCGCCGATTTCACCAATGGGTGGGAATGCCGATTCGTACATTCCTAGACCAGTTAAAGTTGAAGTAGGCGGCGCTACAGTTTTCATCTTACCAATCGAGTCATTCTTTCAATTTTAGTAAAAAAAGTGGAGTGTCAATAGCGGAATCGGTGCTACACAATAGTTGATGGGCGCTGTAGCTGGACTATCAAAGTGAAAAGCGCCCTTACAATCTAAGAGCACAAGAAGGTTTAAAGGGGCTGCCCGAATGAAAATTAGTCAGGAAATGCGAGCACAAATGGATGCTGCGACTAAAAATACGAGACAGAATGTAGACGGTAAAAAGTCGTTTGATGGTATTGTTCAGTCGCAAACACAAAAGTTAAAGCAACAAGAAATTCAGCAACTAATGAAAGATATCACCACGCAGGGAGATAAACTTGCCCGCTTTCGTTCATTCCGCGACTTAGTTAAATTCAAACGAATGGTGAAGGGGTTTTTGCGCGAAACCGTATCTAGCGGTCTCGATTTGCAGAAATCACACAGCTTTAATTTAGATGGCCAAAACCGGAAGTTGGCTATCATAAAAACAGTCGACGAAAAGTTAATTGAACTAACGGAAGAAGTCATGGGCCAGGAAAAGAAAACGGTCGACTTATTAGGACTTATTGGAGAAATTAAAGGATTATTAGTTAATTTATATATGTAAGAACAAAAGCGGAAGCGCCCGATTAGCGACGTACGGACTGGACTGAGCCGTAGGAGATAAAGGAAACACGGTGAGCGGAAGCGAACCGATGTTGACTTATCGTACGGAGGTGAGGGAAGTCGCGCTAGTCGCTGGGTGCTGGAGCTGGATGTGGCTCACCCTGTTCGAAGCTAAATAGAGCCAAATCTTTATATATTTTTACTAAGAACAAAAGTGGAAGCGCTCAACAATATTTTACTATGAAAGCTTTAAGGACGGAATAGAATGAAAACGTGGTCTGAAATAACGGAAATTCAACCATTGGCAGGTAAAATAATTACAAACAGCATGAAGAAAGATCGTATTTCTCACGCCTATTTAATTCACGGGGAACGTGGAACAGGAAAGGGTGCAATTGCCCTTCAGCTCGCGAAGAGTTTGTTCTGTGTTCAAAAAGATGGTGTTGAGCCATGTCAAACCTGTCATGCATGTAAACGAATTGAATCAGGGAATCACCCGGATGTACATTGGATCGAACCTGAGGGACAATCGATTAAGAAAGAACAAATTGATAACCTGCAAAAGGAATTCATGTATTCTGGAGTAGAATCCAATCGCAAAGTTTATATTATAAAGGCTGCAGACACATTAACATTAAACGCGGCAAATCGGATTCTGAAATTTCTTGAGGAACCAAGTAAGGAAACAACAGCAATAATGCTGACAGAAAACAGTCAATCAATTATTCCTACCATTCGTTCGCGCTGTCAAATCCTTGATTTACAACCGTTAAATCCGGTTCATTTCCAGCAACAATTGATAGACTCTGGCATATCTGCAGAACATGCTAGTCTTTATAGTGCACTCACAAATAATTTTGATGAAGCAATGCATTTTGACGAGGATGAGTGGTTTCGACAGGCACGAAAATTAATGATACAATTAATAGAAATGCTTGCAACAGATCCTGGTAGTGTTTACTTATTTATTCATAGTAAGTGGTTACCTCACTTTAAGGAAAGAAGCGAGCAGGAGCATGGATTGGATTTGTTGCTATTAGCTTTTAAAGATGTTCTGATGTCTCATATCGGCTATGAAGATGCGATTGTTGTATTTGATAAGACAAGTAATGAATTGGATAGCCTAGTGATGGCTTTTTCACAGGAAAAGGTCTTGACTATTTTACATGCTATTCTAGAGGCAAAACAAAAATTGAAGCAAAATGTCCATCCTACATTAGTAATGGAGCAACTTACACTTCAAATACAGAGGTGATAAATATTGGTAGAAGTAATCGGTGTTCGCTTTAAGAAGGCTGGTAAAATATATTATTTTGATCCAGGGGAACACGACGTTTATATAGATAGTTATGTTATTGTGGAAACAATACGTGGCATAGAGTTTGGTAAGGTGGTAATAGCGAATAAGCAGGTTGATGAGGAAGATGTAGTCCTTCCGTTGAAAAAGGTAATGCGCATTGCCGATGAAAAGGACAAGTTGACTGTTGTGGAAAACCAAGAACGGGCACAAACAGCATTTGAAACGTGTGCAGAGAAAATTACCGAGCATAACCTAGATATGAATCTAGTAGAAGTGGAATATACATTTGATCGTAATAAAATCATTTTTTATTTTACAGCAGATGGTCGTGTTGACTTCCGTAATTTAGTCAAGGATTTAGCTGCATTATTTAAAACACGGATTGAACTTAGACAAATCGGTGTTCGTGATGAAGCAAAAATGCTTGGCGGGATTGGACCATGTGGCCGTATGCTTTGCTGTTCAACATTCTTAGGTGACTTTGAACCAGTATCGATTAAAATGGCTAAAGATCAAAACCTTTCGCTAAACCCGGCAAAAATATCTGGTTTATGTGGTCGGTTAATGTGTTGTTTAAAATACGAAAATGATGATTATGAGACGGCAAAACGTGTGTTACCTGATTTGGGAGAAACAATAAAAACACCGTACGGAAACGGGAAAGTGGTTGGTCTGAACATTCTTGAACGTGTCATCCATATTGAGCTTCCAGAGAGAGATCGTGTCATTGAATATACATTAGATGAACTAATCGAAGAAGGAATAATTTCAGCACAAGCCACAGAATAGTGGGGTGTAAAGGATTGAGCAAAAGGCAGATTTTTGATCAAGTATCAGATATGGAAAAGCAAATTGGTGAATTGTACGAGCAGCTTGGTGATTTGAAGAACCAATTAGGTAATTTGCTTGAAGAAAATCAACGCCTAATGATGGAAAATCACAATTTACGTAATCACCTAAATAGTAATCAACAGGAAAGCGAAGACGCTGGAAGTATGAAAAAGTCGACCAAAGACATTCCGGGTGAAGGGTATGACAATCTAGCAAGGCTATATGAAGAAGGATTTCATATATGTAACCTAGAATTTGGCAGTCCCAGACGTAATGAAGATTGCATCTTTTGTCTGGATTTTTTAAGCAAAACGAAATAAGGCTGAAACAATAGCTGTCTCCATGTCTTCCTTTCAAGACACGATGGGGCAGCTTTTCTGTACATATTGGGAATGTAAAGAAGGGACGCAAACATGACAAAACTACATGATGACGAACGTCTTGATTATTTATTAGCGGATGAAACGATGCAAATCATTCAAAGTCCAAGCGCCTTTTCCTTTTCGCTTGATGCTGTATTGCTTGCACATTTCGCTTATGTTCCAGTAAAAAGAGGATCCATCCTAGATTTGTGTACGGGAAATGGAGTAATCCCACTACTTTTATCTAGAAGAACACATGCTCAAATTACTGGTGTCGAAATCCAGCAACGATTAGCTGATATGGCGAAACGGAATGTGTTGTTAAATAAACTAGAAGAACAGATAACAATGGTGCATGGTGATTTAAAGGAGATGCAGCCTGTATTAGGGCAAAGTAATGTTGATGTGGTTACATGTAATCCGCCGTATTTTCGTACACCGAAAAAAACAGAGCACAATAAAAATGATTATTTAACAATTGCCAGGCATGAAGTTTTTTGTACCTTGGAGGATGTAGTACGTGCGTGCAAGTTACATGTTCGTCCAGGTGGAAAAGTTGCGATGGTTCACCGACCAGGGCGGTTGGTTGATATTATCGTTTTGTTTCGTAAGTATAAACTGGAACCGAAACGCATGCAGTTAGTCTATCCAAAAATGGGTAAGGAAGCGAATATCCTTTTGATTGAGGGCATAAGAGATGGAAAGGCAGACCTAACCATTTTGCCACCATTGTATATTTATAACCAAGATAATACCTATACAAAAGAGGCAGAGGAAATTATTTATGGGCGAGTTTGAACATGTTGTCTATATGTTAAAATGTAAAGATGATACATTATATACTGGCTATACGAACAACTTGGAAAAACGCCTACGCATGCATGAAAGTGGCAAAGGGGCAAAATACACAAGAGGACGAGGCCCATTTCAAGTTGAACTAGTTGAGACGTTTGAAACAAAGGAAGAGGCTATGAAAAGGGAATATGCGATAAAGAAACTTCCGCGCCATGACAAGGAACAGTTAATACGCCGTTATAGAAAAGAGGGATAACACGTGAACATCCAAAAAAGTTTTGAAAATCAATTAGGTGGTACTGTGTATGTTGTCCCTACACCAATTGGTAATTTAGAGGACATAACGTATCGAGCATTAAATGTTTTACGTACGGTTGCAATTATAGCAGCTGAGGATACACGAAATACAAAAAAGCTGCTTAATCATTTTGACATCTCAACCCCGTTGATTAGCTATCATGAGCACAATAAGGAAACAAGAGAGGTAGCATTGATTGAGCGTTTGGAAAAGGGGGAATCCATTGCGGTTGTAAGTGACGCTGGTATGCCAGGTGTATCTGATCCAGGCTATGAGATTGTCCGGGCCGCAATTGATAAAGAATTACCTGTTGTTGTGTTACCTGGGGCAAATGCTGCGTTATGTGCGCTGGTAGGATCAGGACTCCCGTCAACGGAATTTTTGTTTTATGGATTTTTGCCAAGGAAAAAGAAGGATAAAATTAGTGAATTAGATCGACTAAAGAACATGCAGGCGACATTGCTATTTTACGAATCACCGTTTAGGGTGAAAGAGACGCTTTCTGTACTACTTGAACAACTTGGAAATCGGAAAATTGCCATTGCAAGAGAGTTAACCAAGCGGTATGAGGAATATACCCGTGGAACAATGGAGGAAATCATTTCGCGATTAGATGACCAAACGTTAAAAGGTGAGTTTTGTATTGTCGTAGAGGGTAATGTACGCGATGAAGCTGCTGAAGATGATGCATTATGGTGGGCTTATTTATCAGTCATTGAACATGTAACTTACTATGTAGAAACAAAAGGTATGCATAATAAAGAGGCAATTAAACAAGTTGCTAAGGATCGTCAGATGGCAAAACGGGATGTCTATCAAGCGTACCATATTGAAAAATAAGCCTCTTTTCGTGCTGCTTTTTAATTTTGTAGTTGATATAAAATGCGATGTAGTGTTTTATTGATTGGTGCCTCACTTCTACCGCTCCGCAAATTGAATGCGAAGTAAGTGCTCCGTTGATTTCCGTAGCGGTAGTTAGTGCGCGTTATTGTGTAAAAACAATCTTTTAGAAAACAGGTAAAACTAAAAAAGGGGTTGACGGTAGGATTCTAATGCGTCAGCCCCTTTTGTCACATTACTTATTAATAAAGCGTGATTCGATTTCTTCTACTAAATTTTTTGCTCCTTCAGGGCTGAGTACTAGTTTTCCGTCTGCAAAAGATATGTTTTCTTCGGAAGTTTCACCAGTGATTTGGCAGGTCATATTTGGAGTGTATTTCTTTAAAACAATTTTGTCATTATCAACATAAATCTCTAATGCATCCTTTTCGTGGATGTCAAGTGTACGTCTAAGTTCAATTGGTATGACAACCCGGCCTAGTTCATCAACCTTTCTTACAATTCCCGTAGACTTCATAATTTTTCTCCCCTCTATAGGTAAAAATCTTTTTCGTCATGGTTCGACAGCATCTAAGCAATATAGTACCAACGTTTCCCAAAAGTGTCAATATTTTTTTAGTAAAATGCGAAAATTTACGCTCTTTTTGCGAGTAGTTTTATTTGACTAACATGTAGACGACAACTATTATTTACGCATTGTCAGTAGCGCGAAAATGGAAAACTTGTGATAAAATCGCTACAATAGAAGGAAGAATTTTAAAAAGTTTAGGAGGCCAAGTTGATGTCGAAAGAGAAAAAGACGTTTTATATAACTACACCGATTTATTACCCAAGCGGGAATCTACATATTGGACATGCATACTCCACTGTAGCTGGGGATGCAATGGCACGCTATAAACGGTTACGTGGGTTTGATGTAATGTATTTAACAGGAACGGATGAACATGGACAAAAGATTCAGCGAAAGGCAGAAGAAAAAGGAGTTTCTCCAAAGGAATATGTTGATGAAATTGTGAGTGGCATTCAGGACCTATGGAAAAAGTTGAAAATAACCAATGATGACTTTATTCGAACAACAGAGGAACGTCATAAAAAAGTTGTTGCGAAGATTTTTGATCAACTTGTAAAACAAGGGGATATTTATTTAGATGAGTATGAAGGTTGGTATTGTACATCATGTGAATCATTTTTCACGGAACGCCAATTAGATGATGGTCATTGCCCAGACTGTGGTGGACCTGTTGAAAAGGTTAAAGAAGAGTCCTATTTCTTTAAAATGAGTAAGTATGTCGACCGACTCTTACAGTTCTACAATGACAACCCAGAATTTATTCAACCGGAAAGTCGTAAAAATGAAATGCTAAATAATTTCCTTAAACCGGGTCTAGAGGATTTGGCTGTTTCACGGACTTCTTTTGATTGGGGTATTAAAGTGCCTGGTAATCCGAAGCATGTTATCTATGTCTGGATTGATGCATTGAGCAATTATATTACGGCACTTGGTTATGGAACAGATAATGATGGTAAATTTCAAAAGTATTGGCCCGCTGATGTCCATTTGATGAGTAAGGAAATTGTTCGCTTTCACACGATTTACTGGCCAATTATGTTGATGGCGCTTGATTTACCATTGCCGAAGAAAGTATTTTCACATGGTTGGATTTTGATGAAGGACGGGAAAATGTCTAAATCAAAAGGGAATGTCGTTGATCCAGTAAGTCTCATTGACCGTTATGGCTTAGATGCATTACGTTACTATTTATTACGTGAAGTTCCATTTGGTTCTGATGGTGTGTTTACGCCAGAAGGCTTCGTTGAACGGACCAATTATGATTTAGCAAATGACCTAGGTAACTTGTTAAACCGTACCGTAGCAATGATTGAAAAGTATTTTGATGGAGAAATTCCTGCATATGTTGCGTCTGAAACAGAAGTGGATCAATCACTTGAGCAGTTTGCTGAAGAAACCATTACTAAAGTAGAAGATGCTATGGAGAACATGCAATTTTCGGTAGCCCTTTCTTCTTTATGGCAATTAATCAGTCGAACAAACAAATATATTGATGAAACAGAGCCATGGATTTTGGCGAAAGACACAGATAAAAAGTCACGTCTTGGTAATGTGATGGCACATCTCACTGAATCTTTACGCATTGCGGCGGTTATGCTACAGCCGTTCTTGACGGATGCACCAGTTGAGATCTTTCGACAATTGGGAATTCAAGATGACTCCATAAAAGAATGGGATAGTGTTCATAAACAAGGACAAATTAAAGCTGGAACCAAGGTTGTAAAAGGTAATCCGATTTTCCCACGGTTGGATGTAGAAGAAGAAATTAATGCAATAAAGGCTATGATGCAAAAACCAGCTGAAGAAAAGAAGCAAACTCACGTCAAAGAACCGGAAGCAAAAGATCAAATTGTCTATGATGACTTTATGAAGCTTGATTTACGTGTGGCAGAAGTTGTGCAGGCTGAAAAAATGAAGAAAGCGGACAAGCTATTAAAACTTCAGCTTGACCTAGGTACGGAAAAGCGTCAAGTGATCTCAGGCATTGCAGAGCACTATCAACCAGATGAGCTTGTTGGCAAAAAGGTTATTTGTGTCATAAACTTAAAGCCAGTTAAATTACGTGGTGAAATGTCGCAGGGAATGATACTTTCTGGAGAAGATGCTGATGGTAAGCTTGCACTTGCTACCGTTGAACAGACACTTCCAAATGGTTCTGTGGTGAAATAAGGTTGAAAAGGATTTATCAAGGAGGGGTATCGTGTTATTCGATACACATGTACATTTAAATGCGGAACAGTTTACTGAAGACCGTGATGAAGTAATCAAGCGAGCTTTCGATACAGGGGTTAAATATATGGTCGTTGTCGGTTTTGACCGGGAAACAATTCCATTAGCGATTGAAATAGCGGAGCAACACCAAAATATTTATGCAGCAGTCGGTTGGCATCCAGTTGATGCAATTGATATGACCGATGAGGAACTTAAATGGATTGAAGAACTCGCCTCCCATCCCAAAGTAGTGGCTATTGGAGAAATGGGACTTGATTATCACTGGGACAAATCGCCGAAAGATGTTCAAAAAGAAGTGTTCCGTAAACAGATTAGACTTGCAAAAAAAGTGAACATGCCGATTATTATTCATAATCGGGAAGCAACGGAAGACATTATCGAAATTTTACAAGAAGAAGATGCCAAGCAGATCGGTGGCATTATGCATTGCTATAATGACTCGGTTGATTATGTTCAAACCTGTTTAGACATGAATTTTTACATTTCTTTAGGTGGCACGGTTACATTTAAAAATGCCCCATTACCGAAAGAAGTGGCAGTTAATGTTCCATTGGATCGGCTATTAATTGAAACGGATGCACCTTTCCTCGCGCCACATCCAAATCGAGGAAAGCGAAACGAACCAGCATATGTTAAATTAGTTGCTGAAAAGGTTGCTGAGTTAAGAGAAATGGACGTTGAGGAAATTGGTAAAATTACGACAGAAAATGCCCTTTCCTTCTTTAAAATCTCGTAATATGTCGTAAATTAGATGTAACAATTTAAACAGAAAAATGGCTGGAAATCTTGAGATTGGTGTAAAAACCAGTCTCTTTTTTATTTTCAGAGGGTCACTTAAAAGCAGGCATGTCAAGGTCTCTAGTGAATTACTGGAAATGTCTGTAATCAAATGGATATCATTTGTTACTGGATTGTAAACAAACCGTAAACGGAATTACTTTGACTTTGCATAAGACTGTTACTATACTCAGAAAGGAAATGAGGGAGGGCAAGAGGCATGAAAATTATTTCAAAGCTATTGCCGGCATCGAAAAAGAAGCTGGTTATCTCGAGTTTTGGTGTATTAGCACTTGTAGTATTTTCTAGTTTTTTACTATTTGAAGCCACGAAAGCGGAAGTAGATCTTACAGAAGACGGAGAAAAACGAACAGTGAAAACAAACGCCAACACCGTAGACGAACTGCTTGCTGACGAAGGAATTGTTGTTGGGGAGCATGATGAGCTATCCGTTGATGCAGATGCACAAATTGAAGATGGTATGAAAATCAATTTAGAACGTGCCAAGCAAGTAACTGTAACAATTGATGGAGATAAACAGGAATATTATACAACATTAGATACAATTGAAGAATTCCTTGAAGAAAATGATCTGTCTTTCTCAAAGCATGATGATAAATCGTTCGCTTTGGAAGAAACAATAAAAGATGGATTAAAGTTGACCGTTAATCAGGCCTTTCAAGTTACGGTTAATGATGGTGGCGAAAAACAGAAATACTGGACTACAGGCAGTACAATTGAAGAATTTTTACAAGAACAAGATATTACATACAAAGAAGACAGTGATGATAAAATTAAACCAGCTATTGATAAGAAAGTCACAGAGGATACAACGATTACCATTACACGTATTGAAAAATTACCGAATGTTGTTGTTGAAGAAAAGGTGCCATTTGAGACAGAAACAAAAAAGGATAATGCGCTTGCAAAAGGGAAAGAAAAAGTAATTGAAGCGGGGAAAGAAGGCGTACGTGAAAAGACGTATGAGGTGGTAAAGAAGAATGGTGAAGAGGTAAAAGAACTTATTAGCAATGAAGTTATAGAGGAAAGTGAAAATAAAATTGTTGCAATTGGTACGAAAGAACAAGAGGCAAAACCTACTGTCGTTGAAACAGTTTCTCGAAGCAATGATGACAATGCCAAAGTATTATACATGACAGCAACAGCTTTTACTGCCGACTGTAGTGGATGTTCTGGTCATACTTCTACAGGTACGAATTTAAAGGCAAATCCGAACGCAAAGGTAGTAGCAGTTGACCCGAATGTTATTCCATTAGGGTCGAAAGTGTGGGTGGAAGGATATGGTTATGCCATTGCTGCTGATACTGGTGGCTTTAGTGGTAACCATATTGATGTACACGTCCCGTCAAAGGCTGATGCCAATCGGTTTGGAAGAAAGAAAGTGAAAGTGAAAATAATAAATTAATTACTGATAATAATGCTCTTACCGTGCTATGATAGGTAAGAGCACTTTTTTACGGAATGAGGAATAAAACTTGAAAATTAAAGAAATCATCGTTGTTGAGGGACGCGATGATACAGCAAAAATTCGTCAAGCTGTTGATGCAGATACAATTGAAACGAATGGATCAGCAATAAATAATACGACTTTAAAACAAATACAACATGCAAAAGATAAACGCGGGGTGATTATTTTTACTGATCCGGATTATCCCGGTGAGCGGATTCGGCATATTATTGACCAGACTGTCCCTGGCTGTAAGCATGCCTTTTTAAAGCAGGATGATGCAAGGGCAAAGCACCCACACAACAAAAGCTTGGGGATAGAACATGCATCGATTACGGCGATTAAGCAAGCATTAAAAGATGTTTATGAGCTAACAGAAGTAAAAAATAGTGATATTACGAAGCAAGAGCTGGTTGATTATGGCTTAATTGGTGGAGCGCATGCAAGCTCACGAAGAGATAGGTTTGGTGAGCTTTTGCAAATTGGACATACTAACGGAAAACAGTTATTAAAACGACTACAAATGTTTGAAATTGAACGGCCTCAATTTGAGCAAACAATTAGGCGTGTACTGCAGGAGGAAAACAATGAGCAGTAAAAAATATATTGCAACACCTACACGAACAAATGAAATACTGAAAAAATACGGCTTTTTCTTTAAAAAGAGTCTTGGTCAAAACTTTTTAATCGATGTCAATATTCTAGAAAACATTATCAAACATGCCGGAATTGATCAGCAATCGGGTGTAATTGAGATTGGCCCGGGAATTGGTGCGTTAACTGAGCAACTGGCCATTCATGCAAAAGATGTTGTTGCATATGAAATTGATCAGCGTTTGTTGCCGATATTAGGTAATACACTAGAGGGCTATTCGAACATTCAGTTGATTCATCAGGATATTTTAGAAGCGGATGTCAATGCCTGTATTCAAGCTAACTTTGACCTGGAACAGGCGATACATATTGTTGCCAATTTACCATATTACATTACAACACCAATCTTAATGAAGCTTTTGCGAGAGAAACTTCCAATTTCTAGTTTGACAGTGATGATTCAAAAAGAGGTTGCAGAACGAATGGCCGCGGAGCCGAACACAAAAAGTTACGGATCATTGACTATTGCTGTACAGTACTATACAAATGCTGAAGTCGTTATGAACGTTCCTAAACGTGTCTTTATGCCACAACCGAATGTGGACTCAAGCGTATTAAAACTTACAATACGAGAAAACCCACCTGTTGATGTGTTAAATGAAGAATATTTTTTCACTATCGTCCAAGCTGCTTTTGCACAACGGAGAAAAACATTGCGAAATAATTTAATAACCTTTTTCAAAGGATCTGTTATAGAGAAGGAGCAGATTAATCAGATATTAGATGCTATTGGAATTGATGGAATAAGACGTGGTGAATCACTTTCAATGGAGGAATTCGCTCTATTAGCTAACGCCTTTTTCCAAGCTACTTCATAAAAAGGAGCTATTGTCAGTATTGGCGATAGCTTCTTTTTATTTTTTCCACAGGTAAAGCACGCATAGGCGAATTCCCACATAGGCTATGGTAGGACGCTTTCATCTGAATGGAGGCTTGTGAGGTGGCTTTATGGAATTTATAACCGGAGATTTAGTTACACGTAAATCATACCAACATGATTTATTATTTCGAGTTTCGTCACAGACAAACGATATGGTTATCATTCATGGGGAGGATATTCGCTTAGAAGCAGACGCACCTGCTAGTGATCTTACGCGTATCCAGGAACGGGAACTTGAAAAGAGACGTAAAAAAGGAAAGGAACGAGAAGAATCATCCTATCGATTATTTCGTCAAGATTACCAGTTGATGAAAGAAAAACGCGATTATCAATCAACAGGTGGGTATAATTATACAACAAAATATTTTCAACTACCTGCAAGGGTGCTACATTTAGATGGTGATCGAACATATCTAAAGAAGTGTATTGAATTATATCAACGGATGGGTTTACAAGTTCATGGTGTACATCTTAATGAAAAAGAAATGCCTTTTGAAATTGGTGCATTGATTGAAAAAATTCAGCCAGATATTATTGTAATAACAGGTCATGATTCATTTTCAAAAAATAAAGGCTTAAAAAATGATCTTCGTGCCTACCGTCATTCTAAGTATTTTGCTGAAACAGTCCGTGCGGCCAGAAGTGTTACTCCTCAATTAGACCAACTTATTATTTTTGCTGGTGCATGCCAATCTCATTTTGAATCACTAATTCGGGCTGGAGCGAATTTTGCTAGCTCACCATCTAGAATAAATATACATGCACTTGATCCAGTTTATATAGCCGCTAAAATTGCATATACGCCATTTATGGAGAAAGTTAGTGTATGGGATGCCCTGCGTAATACATTAACAGGCGATAAAGGTATGGGTGGTGTTGAGACAAGAGGCTTGCTTCGCACCGGAATGCCATATGTTGAAGAAGATCCCCATGAAAATTAACAATCTAACACTTTCCCAATCGTAAAGGGTTTTTTACCCTTTACGATTGGCAGATATATATCGTTTTATCCCACTGTTATGCTCATAGTAGAGTAGGTCGTGTCTCTCTTAAGAGCGTATCGTCCCGAGAGCAGAAACATCGGCGCGAAAGTGAGATCATCATCCCGAAAGCGAGAACATCGGCGCGAAAATAGGAAACATCGTCCCCAAATCGAAAGCATCGGCGCGAAAGTGAGATCATCGTCCCGAAAGCAGAAACATCATCCCGAGATCTATTAACCAGCCTGCGTTTTTTTGATTAGTCAAATTTTCTTTAAACTAACATACATAAATTTTTAACATTTTACACATAATAACGTAAATATATGAATTTCACTGTTGACATGAAAAATGATATACTGTTATAATATAAAGTTTCATTTGACTATTAAACAAGCGTGTGGTATTATAGTTGTTAGTGAGGTGGAGTATAGTGGCAAAAACATTAATCGAAATTAAGCAAGGTCTTGAGTGCCAAATAGGTAAAAGGTTAAAATTAAAAGCCAATGGTGGGAGAAGGAAAACGATAGAACGTTATGGTGTATTGGCGGAGACGTATCCTTCTGTTTTTATTGTTGAACTTGATCAAGACGAGAACGCATTCGAACGTGTTTCATACAGCTATGCAGACGTTTTAACAGAAACAGTAGAACTAAGCTTCCAAGACGATAGAACGATGATACTTGAGCAGTAAACATGATGTTTACTGCTTTATTTTTTAGAAATTGTTTCATATAGTAATCCCTCTGAACTTTAACTAAACAATAAATATTTCCTTTTTTGCATATAAATAACTGGGGTATGATTTGTTGATAAGGTAAAGCTATGAATGTCGTAAGAAGGAATGCTCATTTTAGAAGGGGGAGCTCTTTCATGGGTAGACGTGGTGGTATTATGTCAGACCAATTGAAAGAAGAAATTGCTAAAGAGTTAGGTTTTTACGACACGGTACAAGAAGAAGGCTGGGGTGGCATTAAGGCTAGAGATGCCGGAAATATGGTGAAACGAGCAATTGAAATAGCTGAGCAGAACATGCAGCAAAAATAATAAAAGAGGCAGACCCTAAATGGTTTGCCTCTTTTACGTTTCACCCCAAAGCAGTCGCCTGCACTTTTCAAGATCCAGCTCAGTGGGCTAGAGACTCGAGACATAGTCAATGGACACTCCAAGCACAAGTTCAGTGCTTTCCGGTCCCTTGACTATGTTTTTCGTCTCTAATCAAGCCCACTTCACTTTTCATGATCTAGTTCCGGCTCCTTGGGGTTCGCGATATAATCAATAGACACTCCGAACGACAAGATCATTCGTTCTACGGTCTTTTGCTTATACGTTTCACCCCAAAGCAGTCGCCTGCACTTTTCATTTTATGATACAATTTGGTATAGTTTTATAAAGTGGGTGACGGAGATGGTTTTTTTTGAGAGGGCGCCGGCTAAGATTAATTTGTCTTTGGATGTGCTGGGAAAGCGTGATGATGGTTTTCATGAGGTTGAGATGATCATGACTGCCATCGATTTAGTTGACCGTGTTGAACTACATGCTTTGACTGGGGATCATATTGAAGTGTCAGCAGATAATCAATATGTGCCAAATGATGAACGGAATCTAGCGTATAAGGCTGCCTTAGCTTTTAAAAACAAATATCATATTAATAACGGTGTGCGCATTGAAATAGAAAAGAATATTCCAGTTTCAGCAGGCCTTGGTGGAGGAAGTAGTGATGCGGCTGCTGTATTGCGTGGGCTTAACCAAATGTGGTCTGTTCATGCCTCGTTGGAGGAATTGGCGGATTTGGGTGAATGCATTGGATCGGACGTCCCTTTTTGTGTCTATAGTACAACAGCATTAGCAACGGGTCATGGAGAAAAAATTCGTGAATTAGTTTCACCGCCCTTTTGTTATGTTGTTCTAGCAAAGCCAAACATAGGGGTATCGACAAGAACTATTTTCCAGAAAATTAATCTTGATGAACTTCATCATCCAAATACAAATAAAATCATCCAGGCAATGGAGGAAAATGACTTTGCTAGTTTGTCAAGCAACATTGGTAATGCATTGGAAAACATCACATTTTGTTTGCACCCAAACGTTAAGCGAATCAAAGAGAAAATGGTGCAAGCGGGGGCAGCTGGTGTCGTAATGAGTGGGAGCGGTCCAACCATCGTAGGCTTGGTGGAACATTATAGCAAAGCTAAACGCATTTATAACGGCTTAAGAGGTTTTTGCGAAGAAGTATACATTGTACGATTACTAGATCATCGCTAAACTTGAATAAAGCCGTATAAAAGTGTAGTATTTTATAATAAATATTCGGTTTTAGAGGTGTAGCAATGAAAAGAAGTGATCGACTAGTTTCGTTAACAAATTATTTTCTAGAAAACCCTAAGCAACATACATCGTTGCCATACTTTGCAGATCTTTATAAAGCCGCTAAGTCCTCCATTAGTGAAGACCTGGTTATTATTGATCGGGTATTACAACAAGAAGGACTTGGCCACCTGCAATCTGTTGCTGGTGCTGCTGGTGGGGTAAAATATATACCAGATTTTTCAATGGAAAAAGGCAATCTATTTATTGATGAACTTTGCCATACCTTAGAAGATCCAAATCGGATTCTTCCTGGGGGTTATTTATACATGAGTGATATTTTAGGTGACCCAAAAATGGTTAAACAAATCGGTCGGGTGTTAGCAGCAACGTTCTCATCGTTGGAAATAGATGTCGTTATGACGGTTGCAACAAAAGGAATTCCATTAGCGTATGCCGTTGCCTCGTTCCTTGATGTACCTGTTGTGATCGTTCGCCGGGATCCGAAAGTAACAGAGGGATCGTCTGTGAGCATTAACTATGTGTCTGGATCATCACGGAAAATTCAAACCATGGTACTTCCAAAGAGAAGTTTACAGGACGATGCAAACGTCTGTATTATTGATGATTTTATGAAAGCTGGCGGTACCATTACAGGGATGACAAGTTTGCTTGAAGAATTCAATGCAAATGTAAAGGCAATTGGAGTATTGGCAGAAGCAGATGATGAAGAGGATGAACGTGTCGTTGAAAATTACATATCATTGGTAAAAATTAAAAATGTTGATATGAAACAAAAGCAAATCCAGGTCTTGCCGGGTACTATTGTGAATCCAGATTAACAGTTAATTATAAATCCCCCTGAATTAGAAGAACTTTTACTTTTGCCGTTCTTTTTACATAAAAAGGGTAGTTTAAATAATTTTCAGTAGATTATTTAAACTTTTTTCAATATTAAGCAGGAATTATTGATTTTTTGTTGAATATTGGTAATAAGTTCAAAAGGGAAAAGGTGGTGAAACATCATGGAAGTTACTGACGTAAGATTACGCCGCGTCGCTACAGAGGGGAGAATGCGTGCAATCGCATCAATTACATTGGATTCTGAGTTTGTTGTCCATGATATCCGTGTTATTGATGGTAATAATGGATTGTTCGTAGCAATGCCATCAAAGCGCACTCCGGATGGTGAATTCAGAGATATAGCGCATCCAATTAATTCCAATACCCGTGCTAAAATCCAAGATGCTGTATTGGAGGAATATCGCCGGGTTGGTGAAGCTGAAGTTGAATATGAGGAAGCAGGCGCTTCATAAGTGGGGGTACAACGAGAGGTCTAATCTGCAATAGATTAGTCTCTTTTTTTGTCTTAAATTACATAACTAAGGTATAAACTTGAAAAGCTATGGTTGAACGGCAAAAACAAGGCTAATATAACTATAAGTCGGGCTTGTATCTATTGAAATTATCCACTTTTTAAGATATATTCATAATGGATAATTAGAATGGAGGTTTCCTGATGACGAATCGCTATGCAGTCATACTTGCAGCGGGACAAGGGACAAGAATGAAATCAGCGTTATATAAAGTACTTCATCCGGTTTTAGGTCGACCTATGGTGCAACATGTGATCAACCAAATAAAGACCGTAAACCTAGATGAGCTTGTTACTATTGTTGGCTTTGGGGCTGACCAGGTTATGGACGATATTGGTAGTGAGAGCCAATTTGTTGTTCAAGAGAAACAATTGGGCACTGGACATGCCGTTCAACAAGCTGAGGAAGTATTAAAAAATAAAGATGGTACAACAATTGTCGTGTGTGGTGATACCCCGTTAATTACGGGTGAAACATATCAAGCACTTTTTGATCATCATGAAAAAACAGGGGCCAAGGCAACTGTTCTAACAACAACCGCACCAGATCCAACAGGTTATGGAAGAGTAATTCGTAATGATGCTGGAGGAGTGGAAAGAATTGTTGAACATAAAGATGCTAGTGAAGATGAACTTCATATTAATGAAATAAACACAGGTACATATTGCTTTGATAACAAAGCGCTATTTGAAGCTTTAAAAGAAGTCTCAAATGATAACGCACAAGGTGAATATTATTTGCCGGATGTTATTGAAATTTTACGAAACAATAAAGAAAAGGTCAGTGCCTTTTTGACTCCAAATTATTCCGAAACATTAGGGGTTAATGACCGAGTAGCATTGGCACAGGCTGAAAAGATAATGAAGAAACGGGTTAATGAAAATCATATGCGAAATGGTGTAACAATTATTGATCCGGATAACACATATATTGGACCAGATGTTATAATAGAACAAGATGTAATGATTCACCCTGGTACTATAATTACAGGGTCTTCTACTATAAAAACAAATGCGATCATAGGACCATACAGTGAAATCACAAATTGTACAATCGGTGAGGAAACGGTCGTCAAACAAAGCGTTGCCAAAGATAGTCAGATTGGTAAACGGGTGCAAGTCGGTCCGTATGCACACATTAGACCTGAGGCTCAGGTAGGTAATGAAGTGAAGGTTGGTAACTTTGTCGAAGTGAAGAAGTCCACTATCGGTGATAAAAGTAAAGTTTCTCATTTAAGCTACATTGGAGATGCTGATGTTGGCAGCAATGTGAATGTTGGTTGTGGAACAATTACGGTCAATTATGATGGAAAAAACAAATTTTTAACCACAATTGAAGATGAAGCTTTTATCGGGTGTAATTCCAATCTAATAGCACCTGTTACTGTAGGTAAAGGATCTTATGTTGCTGCAGGATCCACGATAACGAAGAATGTTCCGGGAGATTCATTGTCAGTAGCACGTGCAAGGCAGACGAATAAAGAAGGCTATGCAACCAAGCTAAAAAACAGAAAACAAGATTAACGGAGGGTTATTTCCATGACATCGGGTTATAAGGATCCATCTTTAAAAGTATTTTCGTTGAATTCAAATCTAACATTGGCTGAGGATATTGCAAATCATATTGGCACAACACTTGGGAAATGTACAGTATCATCATTTAGTGACGGGGAAATTCAAATTAACATAGAAGAAAGTATACGAGGCTGTGATGTCTACATTGTGCAGTCAACATGCTCCCCTGTTAATCAACATATTATGGAACTATTAATTATGATCGACGCGGTAAAACGAGCTTCAGCTAAATCAATTAACATTGTTATGCCGTACTATGGTTATGCGAGACAAGATCGTAAAGCACGGGCAAGAGAGCCAATTACAGCAAAGTTAATTGCGAACTTGTTAGAAACTGCTGGTGCAGACCGTGTCATTACGCTTGATTTACATGCTCCACAGATTCAAGGTTTCTTTGATGGACCAATTGACCACTTACAAGGTGTGCCGATCCTTTCTGATTACTTTGAAGCTAAAGACTTAGATGACCTTGTTATCGTTTCACCAGATCATGGCGGTGTAACACGTGCACGCAAAATGGCAGATCGCTTAAAAGCGCCAATTGGCATTATTGATAAACGCAGACCACGTCCGAATGTAGCTGAAGTAATGAATATTGTAGGAAATATTGAAGGTAAAACAGCTATATTAATTGATGATATTATTGATACAGCTGGAACAATTACCCTTGCTGCAAATGCATTAATTGAGAATGGCGCAAAAGAAGTGTATGCTTGTTGTACACACCCGGTTTTATCCGGCCCAGCAATCGAGCGAATCGATAATTCCAAAATTAAAGAGCTTGTCATTACAAATACGATTCCACTTCCAGAAGAAAAGCAAATTGATAAAATTAAAGAATTATCTGTCGCACCACTTATTGGTGAAGCAATTATTCGCGTTCACGAATTACAGTCAGTAAGTATCCTGTTCGATTAATTTAGAGGTTTAGAAAGATGTTAGTTCGGGAATTAACTATATAGAGTGTTTTACTCAATAGAAATAGTTATAAGAATCCAACATAATTCTAGCAAGAGACTTAGCAAATGTTGAGTTTTAAATAATTGGAGGATGATGAACATGGCAGTAAAATTAAAAGCGTTAAACCGAGAAGATCATAGGAAATCCACTACAAAACAAGTTAGGGAAAGTGGACAAGTTCCTTCAGTTGTTTATGGCAAGGAAAAAGAAGCAAGATCAATTGCTGTAAATAACTTGGATCTATTGAAAACGGTTCGCGACGAGGGCAGAAACACCATTATCTCACTTGATATTGAAAATGGTAATCCTGTCGATGTTATGCTACATGACTATCAAATAGATCCGATTAAAGATGAATTAATCCATGCTGATTTTTATATTGTGAATATGTCTGAAGAAATGGATGTTGAGGTGCCACTACGATTGGATGGCGAGGCTAAAGGTACTAAAGAGGGTGGCGTATTGCAGCAACCATTTTATGAGCTTCAAGTTCGTGCAAAACCTGGCAACATTCCAGAAGAAATTAGTGTAGACGTGTCTGCACTTGAAGTAGGGGACAGCATTGCGATTACCGATTTACCACAAGGAAAAGATTATCAATTCATTGATGATCCGGAAACAACAATTGCGACGGTTGTACCACCAGATACATTACAAGATGTTGAAGAAGCACCAGATGAAAATGCCGAACCTGACTTAGTTGACAGAAAAGGTGACGCTGAATAAACAGGAATAAAAGACGATGGGGTGAAACAGACCTCATCGAATAATATTACCCTTTATCCACCCTCCTGTAATTGGGTTTGCTTTTATAGGAGGGTGAATTATATGTATACAACTATTTTCTAAATTAAGGCTGTTTTCTAAAAAATGTTGTTTTTACACAATAGATATAAACTGCGACGTAACTTTAGCGTGACTTTCACCCCTTCTATATAAGATGAGTGCTAATCCAGCGCTGCGGAAAAATACTCGCTTTCCATGGGGAACGCTTCAGCCTCCTCGGAAGAAAACCACTTCCTTTGGTGTCTTCAGACTGTTCCTTTTCCCATTGGAGTCTCGCATTTTTCCGCAGCTTGGAATAGCTTTCTGTTCAAGTGATAAGAACTCCTCGATACGTTAATTTTATGGGATATAACCACTTGATAATCAGAAAATTTCTACCGAAGCGGAGTTCAAGCACAATCATCATTAGAATCGAAAAAACGTCATGAAAGAGAATTTTCACTACTGCGCATTTTATATCAACTACGAAATCTAAAAAGCAAACAAACAATATGAAAAGAGCCAAATAAAAAAGGAAGAATTAAAATGAAGTTTATTGTGGGATTAGGCAATCCAGGCAAAAAGTATGAAACGACAAGACATAATATTGGTTTTATGGTAATCGATGAACTGTTACATCGGTTTCAAATGGATTTAAATAAAACAAAATTTAATGGCAAATTTGCGATGGAAAATATAAATGGGGAGAAAGTGGTTTTGCTCAAGCCTCAGACTTATATGAACCTTTCTGGTGAAGCGATTAGACCATTATTGGATTATTATGATATTGATCCAGAAGACTTGCTTGTGATCTATGATGATTTAGATCTTCCAACCGGAAAAGTTCGCTTACGGCAAAAGGGTGGCCATGGGGGACACAATGGCATTCGATCGATAATTGACCACCTAGGTACAAAGGAATTTAAGCGTCTTCGTATCGGTGTTGGAAGACCAACCACACCAATTCCTGTTGTGGATTATGTATTGGGGTCATTTCCAAAAGAACAGCAAGATGAGGTTACAAATAGCATTAAAAAGGCTGCAGAGGCCTGTGAATCCTGGCTCGATACGTCCTTTATAGATGTTATGAATGAATTTAATGCTAAGTAAGGCGTGCAGAAAGTGTGTTACGTTGGTCTAATTTGCACGTTTTCATTACGTATAAAAAATTGCTTTTCGGATAAACTTTATGGTACCCCATGTTATTCGAGGAGGTATACGTATGTCAATTGTCTATCAATGCAGACATTGCGGACAGGTTATCGGCGAACTTGATCAACAAGTTGTCGACACAGCAATGCTTGGATTGGATAAATTGTCTGTAGAGGATAAGAAGGAAATGGTTCATTATCAACAAAACGGTGATGTCCATATAAAGACAATTTGCGAGAATTGCGAAGCGTCATTAGGGGCAAACCCGCACTATCATGAGTTAGATTTTTTTATACAATAGAACACGCTATACTTAGCTTTGGTTCCTTGACCAAGGCATTTTTGCGGTTCTAGCCTAATCGGGGGTTTACGATGAAAGGGATTAATGAATATTTACAATCAAAAAAAGATATACAATCGATTATAAGTGGTATTTCTAATGGGATGCACGAACAGCTTATAGCAGGTCTGTCAGGATCAGCTAGAAGTTTACTCGTCTCCATTATAAATGAGTCAACGAATAAGCCAGTATTGCTAGTAACACATCAATTAGTTCAAGCACAACAGCTGTATGATGACTTGTCTGAATTTATTGGCGAAAAGGATATTCATTTGTATCCGGTAAATGAATTGATTGCATCAGAAATTGCAATAGCGAGCCCGGAACTTAGAAGTCAGCGGATTGAAGCGTTAACCACGTGGTTCGAAAAGAAATCAGGTATACTAATCGCACCTGTTGCAGCATTGAAACGGATACTTCCACCGCCATCATATTGGCATACCTATCAATTGCAGTTTAAGCTTGGCGAGGATATTAATATCCAATCTTATGTCCAATCACTAATCGATATGGGCTATGAACGCGCATCAATGGTCAATACGCCAGGCGAATTCAGTATGCGTGGTGGAATTATTGATATTTATCCAGTTACAGAGGAGTACCCAATACGTATCGAACTATTTGATGAAGAAGTAGATTCGATACGCTATTTTGATGCTGACACACAACGTTCATTGGAAAAGGTAACAGAAATAAACGTTGGTCCAGCCACAGAACTGTTATTAACGGATGAAGATGTTATTACTGGTGCGGAACGTTTAGAGGAGGCTTTGGCCACAACACTGAAGAAAGTAAAAACGGCAGAGGCAAAAGAAAAGCTTAACGATGTAATGGCACCTGATATCGAACGATTGAAGAATTTAGAACGTTTTCAAGAGATGAATAAATATATTGGATTTCTCTATAATAACCCTGCTAGTTTGTTAGATTATTTACCAAAAGATGGGCTAATTATCCTAGATGAAATGAGTAGGATTCAGGAGACAGCAACAAATTTAGATACTGAGGAAGCGGAATGGTACAGTAATCTATTAACATCGAACCAAATGGTGGGACAGAGCAGATTTTCCTTTGATTGGCATGATATCGGGGAGAGGATGCGACAACAGCGGATTTATATGTCTGTCTTTTTACGGCATATCCCAAATACACAACCACAAAACATTATCAATTTATCGTCACGGGCCATGCAGGAATTTCATGGACAAATGAATTTATTTAAAAATGAATTAAATCGGTGGGAAAAGGGCGATTTTTCTGTTGTTATTTTGGCTCCAAATGAAAAGCGGGCAGAGAAGATTCATTCTATTTTTGCTGATTATGGTATCGATGCGACGTTATCGAAGGAATTAAAACTCCCAGTTACGAAGCCAACAATAGTGATTGGAAATATTGGTAGTGGTATCGAACTTCCAATGCATAAATTAGTGCTCATTACTGAAAATGAATTGTTTAAAAAAGTGACCAAACGCACTAGAAAGAGACAAAAGATTTCCAATGCAGAGCGAATAAAAAGTTACCAGGAATTGAAAATTGGCGATTATGTTGTACATGCAAATCATGGTATTGGTAAGTATCTAGGCATTGAGACACTCGAGGTCAATGATTTACACAAAGATTATATGCTAATTATGTATTCTGGCGATGACAAGCTTTTTGTGCCAATCGATCAAATTGATTTGGTTCAAAAGTTTGTTGCTTCTGAAGGAAAGGAACCCAAACTATACAAACTGGGTGGAAGCGAGTGGACAAAGGTAAAGCGTAAAGTGCAATCGTCTGTTGAAGATATTGCTGATGATCTTATTAAACTTTACGCAGAACGAGAAGCTCGAAAAGGGTATGCATTTTCAGAGGACACGGAGATGCAACGCGAGTTTGAGGCAGCTTTTCCATACCAGGAGACAGATGACCAACTACGATGCATAGAAGAAATTAAACAGGATATGGAAAGAGAAAGACCAATGGATCGCTTGTTATGTGGCGATGTTGGTTATGGGAAAACAGAAGTAGCAATACGTGCGGCATTTAAGGCAGTTGCCGATGGGAAACAAGTGGCCATTTTAGTACCGACGACAATTTTAGGACAACAACACTTTGAAACCATTCGCGAGCGCTTCCAGGATCATGCTGTTAACATTGGGCTTTTAAGTCGATTTCGGACGAAGAAGCAACAAAAAGAAACACTTGATGGATTAAAAAAAGGACTTGTTGATATAGTTATCGGTACACACCGTTTATTATCAAAAGATGTTCAGTATAATGACCTTGGTTTACTTATTGTGGATGAAGAGCAACGATTTGGTGTGAAGCATAAAGAAAAAATCAAGCAATTAAAATCAAATGTAGATGTTCTGACCCTAACCGCAACCCCAATACCAAGAACATTGCATATGTCCATGTTAGGTGTTCGAGACTTATCTGTAATCGAGACACCACCGGAAAATCGCTTTCCAATTCAAACGTATGTAACGGAATATAATCCTATTTTTATTAGAGAAGCAATCGAACGGGAGATGGCGCGTGGAGGACAGGTATTTTTCCTTTATAACCGTGTAGAGAATATTGATCGTATTGCCCGGGAAATTGGCATGTTAGTTGATGATGCCAAAATTGGGGTCGCTCATGGTCAGATGAATGAAACAGAACTTGAAAGCGTGATGTTTGGATTTTTAGAAGGGGAATTCGATGTTTTGGTAAGTACAACGATCATCGAAACAGGGGTCGATATTCCAAATGTAAATACGCTGATTGTCTATGATGCTGATCGTATGGGGTTAAGCCAACTGTATCAGCTTAGAGGACGAGTAGGACGGTCCAATCGAATTGCATATGCTTACTTTACGTACCAAAAGGATAAAGTTTTAACCGAAATTGCTGAAAAACGTTTGCAGGCAATTAAAGAATTTACCGAACTTGGATCAGGATTCAAAATTGCCATGCGCGACTTATCGATTCGTGGTGCTGGAAACTTACTAGGTGCACAACAGCATGGCTTCATTGACTCAGTGGGATTTGATATGTACTCACAGATGTTAAAAGATGCTATTGATGCGCGGAAGGCGGGTAAGGAACTAGATGAAGTGAAACCTTTTGAACCGGAGCTTTCCCTTGACCTTGATGCTTATATTCCAGACACATATATAAAAGATGAAAAACAAAAAATAGAAATGTATAAACGCTTCCAAACCATTGCTGGAGCGGAGGACGTAGACGCATTGAAAGAAGAATTAATCGATCGATTCGGGGATTACCCTGAAGAAGTAGCAAACCTGTTTATTATAGCTACATTAAAAATGTATGCAAAACAGGAAAAAGTTGAATCGATAAGCGAGAAAAACAAAAAAGTGGAACTACTTGTCGAGGATGGCCGCAGTCAGGGAATTGATGGGTCAAAACTATTCACATTAGCCAATACATTTGGTCGAGGTGTTCAACTTGGCACCGAAAATCAAAAGCTAAAAGTCGTGTTTAATTGGTCCAAAGAAAACAGATATAAACGATATGAAGTTATCGAAGACTTTATCAAGCAACTGTCCACTGTCGATCGTGACGATTAGAAAAAAATGTGATTAATGTATAGTTCTTTCCAGATGATTCATACTAAAACCACAACTGGTGTTTATTTCACATTACAAAAAGGGAAGGGTCTAATAGCAACAATCTATGTGAAAAGTTCCAAAAAATGCTGGCGGCTGAAGTTCGGTAAATACTATGGTCCATATAAAAGGGTTCAGATATAAACAAAAGAAATTTAGGCACCCATTGTTTGTAATTTTAATGTGAAAGAAACCAGGGACGATCATCATAGGAAAGCGAGGCTTCATAAAGATGAAGGCAACAGGAATAGTAAGACGAATTGATGATTTAGGAAGAGTTGTAATCCCAAAGGAAATCAGACGGACATTGCGTATTCGCGAAGGAGATCCATTAGAGATATTTGTTGATCGTGAAGGAGAAGTTATTTTAAAGAAATATTCACCAATAAATGAATTGGGCAATTTCGCACAGGAATATGCAGAAGCACTATTTGATTCGTTAAATTTTCCGGTTATTATCTGTGATCGTGATGAAGTTATTGCGGTTGCCGGGGATTCAAAAAAAGATTACTTAAATAAAAATATTGGAACGAAATTGGAAAAGGCAATTGAGAACCGATCCGTATTAATGGAAACCGAAACGTCTACATTAGAAATTTTGGAAAGTAAAGATGAGGAATTATCCTCATATTGTTTAAACCCGATCATTGCAAATGGAGATCCGATTGGTTGTGTCATGATGTTTTCAAAAGATGATAAAACACTTAGTAATGTTGAACAAAAGGCAGTGGAAACGGCAGCAAGCTTTATGGCGAAGCAGATGGAATGATAATAGGATGAAACGAATATATCTCATAAGGGTCTGACTCTCTCAGTTACTTGAGGGGGTTTGGCCCTTTATTTTGCGCTTTTGTATAAAAATTTGGTTATAATAGGCTAACTAGTGGAAGAGGCAAAGTCCAGCTCTAGCGTATGCTATAATAGGGAAAGGCTGTTTTTTAGGAAATTGGGACTGCGATTACTCGCCCCATCGAAAACATTTGTTGTTTTGACACAATAGATATAAAATGCGACACACTTTAAATGATGTTTGGTGCGATTATCCGCTCCGGAAATACACTTCGCTGTCCGCGGGCGGCTGCTGAGCCTCCTCGAGCTGAGCACTAAGGGGTCTCACCTAGTCCTTTCCTCCCGCTGGAGTCTACGTGTATTTCCTCCGCTGATATTGCATTTACTACCAATAGCCGTAGTAGTGGTATGTGTTCTATAAGTATCCTACCACTTCACTAGTCCGGGTGAGTGAAGGGTGGTGACTCCTGCGGGAACAGCACGTGTCCGAAGACCCCGCAGAGTGGTTTTCTCGAGGAGGCTGAGGCCGTGCCCGCGGAAAGCATCCACGCGGAACGATCCCGGACGGCGGGAAATGCACGTACTTATAGAAAAGATCCCAGCTTACGTCGCAGTTTCTATCAACTACGAAATTGAATGGCATCAAACAATGTGAAAACAGCCTAGGGAAATAAATGAAGTTCGGATGGAAAGGCGTTTGTCAACATGGCTAGCAATGAATCAAATAAATTAGTGAAAGGTGCTTTACTGCTTACATTAGCTGGATTTATCAGCAAGCTGCTAAGTGCGGGTTACCGGATTCCGTTGCAAAACTTAACAGGGGATCTTGGTTTTTACATTTATCAGCAAATTTACCCCTTCCTTGGAATGGTGTTGGTTTTATCGTTGTATGGTTTTCCGTCTGCAATCTCCAAAATGGTGGTTGATCTTAGGTCGGAAGGAAGGCGGCTTTCATTTACTCGTTTTTATGTGCCTGTGTTTTCTATTTTATTGGTAATCAATGGTGCAATATTTCTCTTTTTATTATTAAATGCAGGAGAAATTGCAAATTGGATGGGTAATCCGAAACTACAACATGCATTACAATTTGCTGCTTTTGCTTTTTTGTTGATTCCCTTTTCAGCATTATTACGTGGCGTGTTTCAAGGAAGCTATCAAATGAAGCCAACCGCACTATCACAAATCGGTGAGCAATTTGTACGTGTGTTTATTATTATTTTGGCAGCGGTATTAATTGCCATCAATGGATGGAATATTTATGAAATCGGACAAGCAGCAGCAATTGCGTCTATAGCTGGTGGGATAATGGCAATTATTATTCTTGGAACGTTTTTTCTGAAACATAGACCAATCCAATCTGACTTGTTTACGATTCCTTTGGGCTATTATCTAAAAACGTTGCTAATCTTTGGTATCATTGCAGCGTTAAATCATATGGTGTTGATCGTCATTCAATTCGCTGACGCATTTACATTGGTCCCGGGTCTAAAGGATTATGGATTATCACAAATTAAGGCAATGAAGGTAAAGGGAGTATTTGATAGAGGACAACCATTAATTCAACTTGGTACTGTAATTGGATCATCGTTTGCATTAGCATTAATTCCATCCATATCGAGGCAAAAACTACAGTCTGACCCAAGACAAAGTTATCATTACATTCGCAGTGGACTCCTATTTAGCTTTTATCTGGCTGTAGGTGCGACTGTTGGATTACTTGTTATTTTTCCGGAAGTAAATACCGTATTATTTAAAAATGATTTGGGAACGACTAGTTTACGTATTCTTAGCATTGCTGTTTTTCTTTGTTCACTTGCTATAACTACATCATCTGTTTTACAAGGATTAGGCTATATCAAACGAACAGCAGCTTTTATTTTAATAGCTTTTTTTATGAAATGGACGTTGAACCAACTCCTTGTCCCACTATGGAGTATCACAGGTAGTGCCATGGCAACAGTAATCAGCTTGCTGGTACTATGTGGATTGGTTATCATCGAATTAAAAAGGAAGTTGCCGCATTTATACTTTTGGCAAACAATTAATTGGCACGCATTGCTAATTGCTAGCACTGTTATGGTTGTTTATCTTTATCTTATGCATTATGTTTTCATGTTTTTTAACATAAATTCTCGTTTGGGATTACTGGCTTATGTTATCGGTGTTGCGGTAACTGGGGCGGTTATATATATGGTTTTATTGGTGAAAAAGAAGGCATTCACGGAAGAGGAATTAAAGATGCTCCCATTTGCCTCTTTTTTCATTTGGCTACATAGAGGGAGGAATTCGCTTGAATAGAAAAATTGAAATTATCGGGTTAGGTGCTGGAGATATTAATCAACTGCCGCTTGGAATTTATAAAAAATTAACGAGTACAACGGAAAAAGTGTATGTTCGAACATTAGACCATCCAGTTGTAGCGGCCTTACAAGCAGAAGGAGTTACGTTTGAGTCGTTTGACAATATTTATGAATCCAAGCAGCAATTTGCGGATGTTTACCAAGAAATTGCGGATGAATTAATCAAACGATCGGATGAAGCCAATGTGATTTATGCTGTTCCGGGCCATCCAATGCTAGCAGAAAAAACAGTACAGCTATTATTGGAACAGAAGGAAATAACAATTGATGTTGTCGGTGGCCAAAGTTATTTGGATGATTTATTTACAGGATTAAAAATAGATCCTATTGATGGATTTCAATTTGTTGATGCCACGTCATTTAACCGTCATCAACTCGATTACCAGCATCATCTCATTTTTTGCCAAGTCTATGATCGTTTTATTGCATCTAATGTAAAACTTGCATTACTAGAGGATCTACCAGCCGATTACCAAGTTACTGTTGTTGAAGCAGCAGGGAGCATACAGGAAAAGATGACAACTATTCCATTAGAACAGCTTGATCATTCCATGGAAGTAAATAATTTAACAAGTGTTTATATCCCACCAGTACCGCAAGACTTGTTACATCATACCTTTGGCTGTTTGCGAGAGGTGATTGCTAAATTGCGTAGTCCAGAAGGCTGCCCATGGGATAAGGAACAAACACATGAATCACTTAGGGAGTATGCAATTGAAGAGGTTTATGAACTCATTGATGCAATTGATGACCAAGATGATGAAGGAATTGTAGAAGAGTTAGGTGATATTCTCTTACAAGTCATGCTCCACAGTCAAATTGGTGAAGATAACGGATATTTTGTAATTGATGATGTTATTAAATCGATCACGGATAAAATGATTCACCGGCACCCACATGTTTTTGGTGACAAAACAGTTGATTCTGTTACTGACGTGAATACGAATTGGGATGCCTTAAAGCGGGAAGAAAAAGGTGAAAAGCGAAAATCCGTTTTGGATGGTGTTCCGAAAAGTATTCCTGCCCTTGCCAAAGCCCTTCAGTTGCAAAAGAAGGCAGCAAAGGTTGGATTTGCATGGGAAACGGTTGATGGGGCTTGGGATAAATTACAAGAGGAAATAAAAGAAGTACAAGAGGCAATTGTGGAGAATGATCAAGTTGAAGTAGAGAAGGAGTTAGGTGACGTTCTATTTGTACTAGCAAATATTTCAAGGTATTATAAAGTGAATCCGGAAGTTGCATTAAATAGAACGAACCAAAAGTTTATTTCCCGGTTTTCTTATATCGAAAAAAAGGTAATTGGGCAAAAGAAAGACATCAATGAAGTAAGTTTAAATGAAATGGATGCACTCTGGGACCAAGCAAAAGAAATGGAGTGATTGAAATGCGTTTAGATAAATTTTTAAAAGTATCCAGGTTAATTAAACGTCGTACATTAGCAAAAGAAGTTGCAGATAAAGGTCGGATAACGATTAACGGCAACCAGGCAAAGGCTGCTTCTAATGTAGCAGTAGGCGATGAATTAGTTATTCAATTCGGGCAGAAACTAGTAACTATAGAAATTACCAATTTGAAAGAGGCCGTGAAGAAAGACGAAGCAGAGACACTGTATAAAGTTATTAAAGAAGAAAAGAGCAATAGTTAATAGTTAAGCTAAAGTAGTATTGAAAAATTAACGATTAGATTGTTCTAGACTTGTCCTCCCTGTCATAAAGTAATAATGATAAGGAGGGCTATAGCAAATGAATTATTATGAAAAAGATTCCGTACAACGCGTTCAACAAGATCACTTCGTAAAAATTAATAATCGCAAGGATTTAGAAATTACTGGTGTTAAAGAAGTAGATAGTTTTGATAATGAAGAATTTCTGCTAGAAACGGTAATGGGATACTTAATTATTCGAGGGCAGAATTTACAGTTGAAAAACCTTGATGTTGGCGAAGGATTAGTTGCGATTAAAGGTAAAGTATATGAGCTTTCCTATGTGGATGAACATCAACAGGAGAAAGCTAAAGGATTCTTTAGCAAGCTATTTCGATGACATTAAATGTCCAGTTCATGACGATGATTGTCATGATTATAAGTGGGTTTTATTTGGGCATCATACAAGAAACATTTCGCCGCTTTAAGCCACATTGGAAGGATAATAAATTCTTCGTATATTTTATGGAGGTAGCCTTTTGGTTATCACAGGTTTTGCTTGTCTTTTATGTGTTATTCCTTGTTAATGCTGGAGAACTACGCTTTTATGTTTTCTTGGCCCTTTTTCTAGGGTTTTCTATTTATCAAGCATTAGCTGCTCCACTTTATAAATGGTTGCTAGAACATCTTATCCGAATCATTGTGACCTGTTATCGTTTTATGGAGCGGCTAATTCAAATACTGATTATTACCCCGATAAAGTATATGATAAAATTGTTTGTTACACTCGTTTTGTTGATCGTTCAGTTCATCACGACACTAATTCTATTTGTAGCAAAAGTTATCTTTTTTCCTATAAGGTGGATATTTACTATAATTTATCGGCTATTACCAAGAAATATCCAAAACTTTTTTCACAAACTTGCAGGATTTTATAGTACAATAAAGAATATAAGTAAGAAGGGCATGAAGTATTTGAAGTTTAAGAGGAGGTAGCAGGCTGTGCCAACAAAGAAAAAAACGGTAACAAGATTAGATTCGAATTATATGCAGCAATATGACGCATACATAGAAAGACAGAAAAAGAAAAAGAAACGCCTAATTCGCCGTCTTGTGTTATTTTCTGTTGTGGTACTCATTGCTATTGGTAGTATGACTGCATATCATGTTAAACAGCGTGCGCTTCATGCTGAGAAAAAGGAACAATACGAACAAATGCAAGATAAGTTAGCTTCGTTGAAAAAAGAGGAAAAAAACCTTAATGAGGAAATTGACTTATTAAAAGATGAAGACTATGTATTAGAGATCGCTCGAACGAACTATTTTTTCTCTAAAGAAGGAGAATTAATTTTTAAACTTCCTAACGAGGATCCCTCTTATTGACACGCTTTCACATGCTTAGCTATAATATATTAGAACTATATATTTAAAACCTTAAGGAGGAGCATTTTTTTTATGTCAATCGAAGTAGGCAGCAAGCTGCAGGGAAAGGTAACAGGTATCACTAATTTTGGAGCTTTTGTTGAGCTTGGAGAAGGAAAAACAGGCCTTGTCCATATTAGTGAGGTTGCCGATAATTACGTCAAAGACATTAATGAACATCTTAGTGTCGGGGATGAAGTAAAGGTGAAAGTAATTAATGTCGAAAAGGATGGCAAGATTGGTTTGTCAATTAAGAAGGCAAAGGATAGACCACAACGCCAAAGAAATACCCGTGAGCGCACGGAATCATTTGAATCAAAAATGAATCGTTTCCTAAAAGATTCCGAAGACCGTTTAGCCTCTTTAAAGAAACACACGGAATCCAAACGTGGGGGCCGAGGTGCTAAAAGAGGATAGCAACTGCTGTCTATAAGGATGCTCTATTTACGATAAATAAAAAAGGCAGGTACCAATGATTATCTTGGTACCTGCCTTTTTTACGCAAAAAAAAATCGACTAAGTGTCGATTTTTGTTAATAGCGGCGGAGGGGATCGAACCCACGACCTCACGGGTATGAACCGTACGCTCTCGCCAGCTGAGCTACGCCGCCAAATGAGTCACAATTGATATAATACAACAGGTATAGAAAAGTGTCAATACTGTATGATTTTTACGGAATAGAGGAAATTTGGTGACTTTAATGACTTGCAATTCAACATTCGAGCAATCTTGATAGGAAAAAACAAATGATACACCAGTTTATCATGATAAATGGGTAAGGTAGACAGGGGTGTGGATAGTAGGTATAGCTTCATAATGCATGTATACATGGGATAAAGCGCTAGCTACGGGCCTTCGTGATACTTGTAGAAAATCGCTTATCCATCAAAAACTTAGTCGAACGATTTTATGAATATGCTCTGTTGTTTTGACAAAAAAGCAATCCAATTTGTGATTAACTATCTCTAAGAAGGAGTGGTTTTTTATGATGGATTCAATTCCAAGAGTAGAAACAAAAACATTTGGAAACGGAGCAAAGGATATAGGTAAATGGCGAAGTAAAATATCTTCCGGCGCCAAATCGGTAATGCTTGAAAAGGGATGGCTGCTTTTTATTGTCGGCTTTTTATTAGGACGAGCCGTGATTTTATCGGATGTATCCCCGTTTGCCGTGGCCTTTTTAGCGACAGTATGGTTTGTACATAAAGAGAAGGCGGCTAAGGTTATGCTAGCCATTATCCTGGGTGCGTTAAGCTTTTCAATCGCCCAAGGTACATTTGTTGCGTTAGCTATGATTGTCTTTATTTTTCTTGCAGGATTGTTTAAAAATGTAAAAAATCAACAAACAGTAATTCCGCTGTTTGTTTTCCTTTCTACCATTGCACCACGGTTATTTCTATATTCAATTGCAGACCAGCTCTCATCATATGAATGGATGCTTCTATTTGTTGAGGGGGTTCTTGGTACTGTACTTGTATTGATATTTATGCAGAGCATTCCATTATTATCACCAAAAAGATATAAACCAACTTTAAAAAATGAAGAAATTGTTTGTATGATTATTCTGATAGCGTCTATTTTGACAGGAACAATTGGCTGGGAATTTTATGATGCATCCGTGGAACAAATTTTCTCCAGGTATTTTGTACTCCTGCTCGCCTTTATAGGTGGAGCTGCTGTTGGATCAACAGTTGGTGTTGTTGCCGGTTTAATCTTATCACTCGCAAATGTTGCCAACCTTTATCAAATGAGTTTGCTAGCCTTTTCAGGATTACTTGGTGGATTACTAAAAGAAGGAAAGAAAATGGGAGTAAGTGTCGGGTTGCTTGTTGGAACGTTTTTGGTCGGAATTTATGGGGACGCTTCCACATTGTTGCCTTCCATTTTAGAATCGTCCATTGCAATTGTATTCTTTTTTCTTACACCGGCAAGTTGGTTTAAAAAGTTATCTCGTTATATTCCAGGAACAGAGGAATATACCAATGAACAGGAACAATACTTGCAAAAGGTCCGTAATGTTACAGCTAAACGAGTTGAACAGTTTTCTGATGTGTTTGAAGCATTATCGAAAAGCTTCACAAACACTGAGGAATTTCCACAGGAGGAAATGGATCGCAAGCGGGAGACAGACTTCTTTTTAAGTCAAGTAACGGAAAAAACTTGTCAAAGCTGCTTCATGAAGGAGAAGTGCTGGCAGCAACAATTTGATAAAACATATACACTAATGGAGAGCATGAAGGATGACCTTGAAGAGGGGAATGAACCGGAGCGTAAAATACTCCATCAATTTGAAAATCATTGTGTTAAATCAAAAAAGGTAATGGAGACAATGAAAGAGGAAATGTCCTTTTTTGAGGCTAATCAAAAATTAAAAAAGCAGGTAATGGAAAGTAAACGATTTGTTGCAGATCAACTTCAGGGTGTATCGGAAGTGATGGAGAACTTCGCCAAGGAAATTTTGAAAGAAAGACAGCACCATGAGAATCAAGAGGTCCAGATTGTGAATGCGTTAAAAAATATGGGAATTGATTTGGAAAAGCTCGATATATTCAGGTTGGATAAAGGCAATGTAGATATTGAAATGACTGTTTCATTTAATGATTATCATGGGGAAGGGCCTAAACTAATCGCCCCTGTTCTCTCTGATATCCTAAACGAAATGATTATTGTAAAAGAGGAAGAGATTTCACCATTTCCAAATGGTTATTGCTACCTAGCGTTTGGTTCTGCAAAGGAATTTGTGATTGAAACAGGGGTCGCAAACGCCGCAAAAGGTGGTGGCTTAATCTCTGGTGATAGCTTTACAACAATTGAACTTGGTGCAGGGAAATATGCAATGGCAATTAGTGATGGCATGGGTAATGGGAAACGCGCCCATGAAGAAAGTGATGAAACATTACGGTTGTTGCATCAAATATTACAAACTGGAATTCCAGAAAAGGTAGCGATTAAATCGATCAATTCCATTTTATCATTACGGTCTACAGACGAGATGTATGCAACGTTAGATCTTGCTGTTATTAATTTGCATAATGCATTTGTCCGGTTTCTTAAAATCGGCTCTACCCCTAGTTTTATTAAACGTGGAGACGAGATGCTTAAAGTGGAAGCTAGTAATTTACCAATGGGAATCATTCAGGAATTTGACGTAGACATTGTTAGTGAACAATTAAAAGCAGAAGATGTATTAATTATGATGAGTGATGGTATCTTTGATGGACCGAAACATGTAGAAAATACAGATATTTGGTTAAAACGAAAAATCCGCGAAATGCGAACAGACGACCCACAGGAGATGGCTGATTTACTACTAGAAGAAGTTGTCCGCACTAGGTCTGGAGCAATTGAAGATGATATGACCGTAATGGTGGCTAAAATTGTAAAAAATACGCCACAATGGACAAGTATACCGGCATATGAAAAGGAAGCACAGTAACCATGATGATATAAACACCCGAGGACAAGAACATCGGCGCCAGGGAGAAAACATCATCCCAAGAGGAGAAACATCGGCGCCAGGGAGAAAACATCGTCCCGAAACCAGGAACATCGGCGCCAGGAAGAAAACATCGTCCCGAAACCAGGAACATCGGCGCCAGGAAGAAAACATCGTCCCGAAACCAGAAACATCGGCGCCAGGGAGAAAACATCGTCCCGAAACCAGGAACATCGGCGCCAGGGAGAAAACATCGTCCCGAGAGGAGAAACATCGGCGCCAGGAAGAAAACATCGTCCCGAGACCGGGAGCATCCTTCTCACTACATTCCGATGTATACGATCGAGCCTTATTGGTGAAGATGGTACTGGAATAGTTGGGAGGGATTTTTGATGAAAAAAGGGACGTTAAAACAAATCTTATTAATAACAGATGGCTGCTCGAATAGAGGAGAGAGTCCTGCAGCAACGGCGGCAATTGCGTCACAACAAGGCATAACGGTTAATGTGATTGGAATATTAAATGATGACCAGACAGAAGATCCTGAAGGGCTCAGAGAAGTAGAAGACATTGCACTATCTGGTGGTGGTGTGAGTCAGCTAGTCTATAAGCAAGCATTATCACAAACAGTACAAACAGTAACAAAACAGGCAATGACGCAAACATTACAAGGTTTTGTTAATCAAGAACTAAAACAAATATTAGGACCCAATCAATCAATGGATGATCTGGAGCCAGAAAAACGTGGCGAAATTATTGAAGTAGTTGAGGATATGGGGGAAACGTGTGACCTTGAGGTACTTGTCCTAGTTGATACGAGTGCTAGCATGCATGACAAACTTCCAACCGTGAAAGAGGCATTAATTGATTTGTCGATCAGCTTAAACGCACGAATTGGTCGGAATCGCTTTTGTATTTTTAGTTTCCCTGGTAAACGTGAAAGTATACAAAAGGTTTTTGACTGGTCGCCAAAGCTGGATGCTGTATCAACAGTTTTTCCGAAGTTAACCAGTGGTGGAATCACTCCTACAGGTCCGGCGATACGGGAGGCAATGTATCAATTTGGCAAAAAAAGTTTGTTAAGGAGCCTTCGTAATGAGGATGAATCAAGCATGGAAGAAACAGGGTATTGAATTAAGGCCGGGCATGACCATTAGGGGGAAGTGGCACAAACATCGTTATGTCATTAAACGAAAGTTAGGAAGTGGTGCTATAGGCTCTGTATATCTGTGTGAGTGCAATGGTAAAGCTAGGGCACTAAAAATCAGTGATAACAGTGCATCGATGACGATGGAGGTCAATGTATTAAAGTCGCTCGAAAAGGTCCAAGGAAATCGGCTTGGGCCTTCTTTATTCGACGTCGATGACTGGGTCACACCTCATGGAATAAAGCATACCTTCTACGTAATGGAATATTTGCAAGGTGAAACACTTCCTAGTTTTATTAATCGAAATGGAAGTGAGTGGACTGGCGTGTTTATGCTCCAATTACTAGAAGACTTGGAGCAACTACATCAAGCGGGATGGGTGTTTGGTGATTTAAAAACCGAGAATTTGCTCGTATTATCATCTCCACCAAAAGTTCGTTGGATCGATGTTGGAGGTACAACACAAATTGGTAGAGCTATCAAGGAATATACCGAATTTTTTGATCGTGGTTACTGGGGAATGGGTTCTAGACGAGCGGAACCATCCTATGATCTATTTGCCTTTACAATGGTTTTTTTAAGTATCTATTTTCCTAAGCACTTCCAAAAAGGGCCAAACCCGGAAAAAACATTAATTTCTAAAATTAATGAAGTTAAGGCATTACGATTGTATCGGCCTTGTTTAAAAAAGGCGATTCAAGGAAAATATCAATCTAGTGCACAAATGAGGAGAGAACTGGCTAGTACGATCTATCAAGCGCAAAGAAGGAGTGCAAATAGACGAACGACTAGGAGGAAAAATCCAACTGTAAAAGGACCGGCAGTAATAGAGGCAACTGGTATTTTTGTATTATCGGTGGTTTTTTATCTATCATCCCTACTGGTACCATGAATTCATTCGTATTTGAAAATATGATAAAGTAAAATGGTTAGTAAATAAATTGGGGTTGGGTAAAAAATGCGTGAAGCAGTTATTTCATTTATTAAGAAGCACCATTTATTAGAAATAGATAAAACGGTATTAGTTGGGGTGTCGGGAGGTCCTGATTCCATGGCTCTTTTACACCTTCTATCCTCCATTCGAACGGAGTACAATCTACGTTTAGTTGCGATTTCAGTTGACCATCAATTACGAGGTGACGAGTCAAAAGCAGATCTGATTTATGTGAAGGAAATGTGTGATAAGTGGGGAATTGATTTTTATGGAACTTCTGTCGATGTACTATCGTATAAACAAAGTAGAAAGATTGGCACAGAAGTTGCAGCTAGGGAATTACGCTATCAAATATTTTCCGAACAAATGCACAAGGAGCATGCAGATTATTTAGTGCTTGGTCACCATGGCGATGACCAAGTTGAAACAATGCTTATGGGACTTACACGATCAGCCAGCCCAAGGACACTTACAGGAATACCTATTAAGCGACCATTTGCAACAGGCTTTATTGTTCGTCCGCTTTTAAGTATTTCAAAAAACGAAATAGAGTCGTACTGCAAGCAACATCATATTATTCCAAGGAGAGACCCAACTAATGAAACAACGGATTTCACAAGGAACTATTTTCGAAATAAAGTTATTCCGTTAATAAAAACACAAAACAACAATATACATACTACAGTGCAACATTTAAGTGAAAACCTGCAGGCTGACGAAACTTTTTTAGTTAATGAGGCATTAAGACTTTTGGATAAGGTAGTTACGTTAGATAAGGATAAACGTGTGGCAACATTTAAAATTGATGCTTTCCAAACATATCCCCTTGCTTTACAAAGGCGTTTCTATCATCTAATATTAAACTATCTATATGATGAATTACCAAAGGATTTATCGTATGTTCATGAGGAGCAGTTTTTTGTGTTGTTAACCAGCAAAAAGGCTAATGTCCACATTGACTTTCCACATCAATTAATAGTGGAAAAGACGTACCAGCAATTGAGATTTTACTTTCATTTTAATGAATCCCAAACGCTAAAGGTGAATGAAACACTGCTTATTCCCGGGGAAATAATATTACCGGATGGATCAAAAGTAGTAGCAAATTTCACCGATAATCCGGGGGTGACAGATGAGAATACGTATGTATGCAGAAGAGAAGAAATCGCGTTACCTTTACATATTAGAATGAGGCAGGATGGAGACCGTATGAGCTGGAAGGGGCTAAACGGAAGTAAAAAGATCAAAGATATCTTCATAGATGCAAAGGTTCCGATGAAAGAACGGGATAAATGGCCAATTGTTACCGATAATAATGGAGAGATCCTATGGCTTATCGGGTTAAAAAAGGGACAGCCAAAAAAACAGGCAAACAACACCTCATATATTAAAATCATTTATGAAAAAGGCAGTGTGTAGGAGGAACGGAAAATGCATAATGATATTGAAAAGATATTGATATCACAAGAAGATATTGCAAAAAAATGCGCAGAAATCGGTAAACAGCTAACAGAAGAGTATGACGGCAAGTTCCCGCTCGCAATTGGTGTGTTAAAAGGTGCAATGCCATTTATGTCTGATGTGCTTAGACATGTAGAAACATACTTAGAAATGGATTTTATGGACGTATCGAGCTATGGAGGTCAAATGCGTTCATCTGGAGAAGTAAAAATCGTAAAAGACCTAGATACAAAGGTAGAAGGTCGGGACTTGTTAATTATTGAAGACATCATTGACAGTGGCTTAACACTAAGTTATCTAGTTGATTTATTCAAATATCGTAAAGCAAGGTCAATTAAAATTGTAACTTTGTTGGATAAGCCTTCAGGGCGAACGGCAAATATTAAAGCAGATCTTATTGGGTTTAATGTACCAAATGAGTTTGTTGTAGGTTATGGTTTAGATTATGAAGAAAAGTATCGTAATTTACCGTATATCGGTGTATTAAAACCGAAAATATATGGTGGAGAAGCATAACCAAAATAGGAAGAGTTAATGTCGTATTTCACAAACATTTCAAGTTCTACAAATTGCAAAAAATAGTGAGAAATTAAATGCCATTTATAAGTGGAATTAGTTGTATTCAAACTTTTTCGTATGGTACTATGTAATATAGTTTTTCCCGCTTGGGAGGAGGTAGGCAATGAACCGATTATTTCGGAATGTGATCTTTTATTTCCTTATATTTCTTGTCATTATTGGCGTTATAGGAGTATTTAAAGGACAAAATGATCAGGCAGAACAATATAATGTAGAAGAATTTATGCAAGCCTTAAATAATGGTGAAATCGCTGAAGTGACGATGCAACCAGCAAATGGAATTATGCGTTTAACAGGAACACTTGAGGATGATGATAAACAATTCATTGCACAGGTTCCGAATAACACTGATGTAGTTGCTGACATCACAACAAAAGCACAGGAACAAAGTGTATTGAATGTCGAGGAAGAGGAACAGCCAAGCGGATGGGTTACCTTCTTGACAACGATGATTCCATTTCTAATTATTGGACTATTTTTCTTCTTTATTCTTAGTCAATCGCAAGGCGGCGGCGGTCGCGTGATGAACTTTGGTAAGAGTAAAGCGAAAATGTATAGTGAGGAAAAGAAAAAAGTTCGCTTCAAAGATGTAGCTGGAGCAGATGAAGAAAAGCAAGAGCTTGTTGAAGTTGTTGAATTTTTGAAGGATCCTCGTAAATTTGCAACCATTGGAGCACGCATTCCAAAAGGTGTCTTATTAGTAGGACCTCCAGGTACAGGTAAAACATTACTAGCACGAGCAGTTGCTGGCGAAGCTGGTACACCGTTCTTCTCAATCAGTGGTTCAGACTTTGTTGAGATGTTTGTTGGTGTCGGTGCGTCTCGTGTACGGGATTTATTTGAAAATGCGAAGAAAAATGCTCCATGTATTATATTTATCGATGAGATTGATGCGGTTGGTCGTCAACGTGGTGCCGGACTTGGCGGTGGTCACGATGAACGTGAACAAACCCTTAACCAACTTCTTGTTGAGATGGATGGATTTGGTGCGAATGAAGGTATTATTATTATCGCAGCAACAAACCGTCCAGATATTCTAGATCCGGCATTATTGCGTCCAGGTCGTTTTGATCGTCAGATTCCAGTTAATCGACCAGATGTTAAAGGTCGTGAGGAAGTATTAAAGGTACATGCTAGAAACAAACCGCTTGATAATACAGTTGACCTTAAAACAATTGCAATGCGTACACCAGGTTTTTCAGGTGCTGACCTAGAAAACCTATTAAATGAAGCGGCGTTAGTTGCAGCCCGACAAGATAAAAGTATGATTGACATGCTTGATGTTGACGAGGCAATTGACCGTGTTATTGCCGGCCCAGCTAAGAAGAGCCGAGTTATTTCAGAAAAAGAACGTAACATTGTGGCACACCATGAAAGTGGTCATACAGTTATTGGTATGGTACTTGATGATGCTGATATGGTTCATAAAGTTACAATTGTCCCCCGTGGGCAAGCCGGTGGTTATGCAGTGATGCTTCCTAGAGAGGATCGTTACTTTATGACCAAGCCTGAATTATTTGACAAAATTACCGGTCTGTTAGGTGGTCGTGTAGCAGAGGAAATCGTCTTTGGTGAAGTAAGTACCGGAGCATCGAATGACTTTGAACGTGCAACAGGTATCGCCCGTAAAATGATCACGGAATATGGCATGAGTGATAAAATAGGTCCATTGCAATTCAATAGTGGTGGTGGCGGAAATGTCTTCCTAGGACGGGACATCCAAAATGAGCAAAATTATAGTGACGCCATCGCACATGAAATTGATATGGAAATGCAAAACTTTATTAATTATTGTTACGATCGTGCAAAAACAATTCTTACTGAACACAAAGATCAGTTATTGCTAATTGCTAAAACACTTCTTGAAGTGGAAACGTTAGATGCTAAGCAAATAAAAGGGTTGTTTGAGGATGGTGTGCTTCCTGAACCAGAGGAAATAACAGAAGAAGCATCACAAACAACATCTGACAAAGATGATGTTCGGGTCAACATCCAATCAAAACAAGATGATGACACAGCACCGGAAACGTATGATGAAGCAAAGGCACGAGCAGAAGTTGAACTTAAAGAGGATCTAGAAGAAGAAAAAGAAGAACGGCAAGACAATTCTGACTCTGTAGATGATGACAATAAAAAAGAATAATACAGTTTTCAAAACAACCTCCCATATTGAATGGAGAGGTTGTTTTTTTCCTATAAATTAAGAAAGTATAAAAGCTGGGTTCTATTTTAGCTAACAACAAAGTAGGCCATGCTCAGCTTCAACGTACAGGACGTACTAGTGTCGATGAAACCACATGACAAAAAACTACTACAAGAAACATCGCACACAGAAAAAGTGTTTCTTTTTTAGTTCTTTACGTAACGTTTGTTGCTTTTTAATTTCGTAGTTGATATAAAATGCGACGAAACTTGAAATGATGATTGGTGCGTTTACCCGCTCCGGAAATACACTACGCTTTCCGCGGGCGGCTGCTGAGCCTCCTCGAGCTGTCGCTCTGCGGGGTCTCACCTAGGCCTTTCCTCCCGCCGGAGTCTCCGTGTATTTCCTCCGCTGGTATTGCGTTTACTACCATTAATCGTAGTAGTAAGTGTTCTATAAAGTATCCTACCACTTCACTAGTCCGGGTGAGTGGAGGGTGGTGACTCCTCGAAAAAGAAAAGCACTTTTTCTTCGTGCGATGTATCGCTGACGAAGCCTTCCTTGTCCTGCGGGAACAGCACGTGTCCGAAGCCCCCGT
>NZ_JBSVKG010000028.1:0-43838 GCF_054048505.1 Virgibacillus sp. FSP13
GACAAAATGGCCCGATTGCGAAATAATCAAATCAAGGTACTTCTGCTAACGTACCCGATAATTGAATAAGTGATTCTGTATCATTGAACGGAGATAATCTTTGAAAATCTTCTTCTATACATAACATGAACAAAATTTGTTAATCCAATGGAATGGGGAGGCCGTTGTATAATGAAAAGGTAATATCGTCCTTACATCAACCTTTAGCTGAATTAATTTGCATTTATGTCAAAAACATACTTGCAGAAAGATTAGCCCCACTAAAATCAGCATCCCGCAAATCGGCAGCAATTAAATATACTCCCCTGAAATCAGTTGCTCTCAAATCCTTGTCCTTTAATTTTTTACACATCCAATCAACTACTGCATGGTCAAAATCTTTAACCTTTTTAGCACCAGGTAACTTTGCAATAGTATTTTCTCTAATAGAAGCACTTGCTACTGTAAGCAATTCATTCAAAGAAAATCGGTACATCACCAGATCAAGAGAGAATAATTCATCAGCATCCAGTTTCGTTAAATTCTGCAGCCCCTTTAATTTCTCTACCAATTTATCAGACAAGGCAGTAGGAATATCGTACGACAAGGCTTCTGCTGCATAGGCAATCATTTCATGGATTTGTTCCATTACGGGAAACACTTGGAACATTTTTTTCCCAGTTTCAGGATTATCTCGCCAACTTTTACCATTAAAAATAAACTGCGAAACGACTTATCCAGCACCTAAACAGTCAAATACTGTACAGCCTTTGAAACCTTTTTCTCTTAACCGGCTATGAACTTGGCAACTATAATCAGATTGTAAATTCATGCAGGGAGTATCCATTATAACATGTTTTTCCCATCAAATTCTAAATTGCCTTACAACTAAAAATTAACATATCAAATAAAAGCAAACCAATTAACATGTCAATTAGTACATTGACAACAGCTATTGTCACTCTGTAAATTACAGATTTCAGTGTCAATTTAGGTTCAAATTACATATAATTAACAACAAAAAAAATAGAGTGCTAAAACTTTTTCGATTTAGCACTCCATTTGTAATGATATTTCTGTTTTTCTCCACAAAAGCTGAACTACTTATGTTTAAAGATGATCGCTCGCTATTTCCCATTTTTATTTCTTCCCATCGTTTAACCTTCTGGCCTCTTCAGGGCTGGACATTTTTGTTGTACCTTTATAGCGAAGACCCACATCTCGATCTGATTCAACAAGCCCACTTTTTCTTAACTTTTTCTCTTGCCGATCCCTACCCATTTTTTTAGCACCTCCCAATCTTAACATGAGTCTTCTGCAAAAGATTATGCATCATGTATTGTTGTATTGTGATTGCATAAGTTTTGCAGTAAATTGGGGGTGTTTTAAGTATTTGTTTCCTCACAAGTAACCCGTAGATAATAACCATATACGAAAATAGCCTAAATAGCCATACGTATTTTGAATTATAAATGTTATACTTGTTGTACTAATTAGATTAATCTTCAAGAACTTTTTTCCGAAAACTGGCCACTTCTTGAATTTGGCCATTTAATAGGGAGGGTGATTTAACCATTTCTCCGTTATTTATTGCATTGGTTGGGATAATTATTTCATTGGCAGTTGTAATTTGGGGTCTTTGATAAAAAAAGCAATGAAGGAAAAGGATAATTCAACAATAGGGCCAGTTAGTGAAAGTTTTGTAGTGACAAATCCATAATGATATTAAGAGGAGGGATAATGTGAAATTTTTACTTTTTATTGTAGTATCCTTTTTACTTGTGTATATGAATAGCAAACCTCATTTAACGGGTTTGTGTTTACGGCGGTCAATGAAGACAAATAAACAAAATTAACAGGTTTAACATAATACCTTATTAAAGCATCGGGCGCGATTGCAGCATAAAGCATTGCGCCCTTTATGCCATATAAGGGCCATTTATGGCATAAGGGAAAGATGGTGGTTCTTTGGATATTGTGAATATCGACGGTTTTCCCGATCCAAAATTACTAAATCAAATTTTAATGTTACACGAAATTATTTTTAAAGACTCTGATACGCTAGTTAGCAAAGCACAAAGCAAACCAAAAATATTATTTACAGTGGGATTAGAAAAAGATGTGGTTGTAGGATATAAGATTGGTTACGAACTTGAATCTGACAGCTTTTATAGTTGGCTTGGCGGTGTTGATGAAAACCATAGAAATAAAGGTGTTGCTTCCAAATTGATGAACCAGCAACATTTGTACTTACAGGAAAAAGGTTATAAAGTCATTCAAACCAAGACAAAAAACAAATGGCGTAATATGCTCATTTTGAATATAAAAAACGGTTTTGATGTAATTGGAACATATACAGACAGTAGTGGTGAACCGAAAATAATTCTTGAAAAAGATTTGTGAAAATATACTGCAAACGTAGCGCTTTAATGGCATAAGGATCAGCGGCCAACCTTGAAGAATCGGTCCAAATTGTGTAAGTGTGGGTTAATCGGAAAAAGAGGGATATTATGATAAGAGCATATAAAGATAAGGATATTGATACTTTGGTTGACATTTGGTACAAAGGTTCATTGCAGGCACACGATTTTATTGATTCTGGTTATTGGAAATCCCAAATTGAAGAGATGAAGGAAAAGTATATCCCAATGTCAGAAACGCATGTCATAACTAGTAAAACAAAGATTGTAGGATTTATTTCAATGGTAGACGACTATTTGGCAGCACTTTTTATTGATGTGGCATATCAAAATAATGGAGCTGGGAAAGAGTTATTGAACTTTGAAAAAAGACAAAGAAATATAATTCAGTTGAAAGTATATAAAGAAAATATTTCGGCAGTACGTTTTTATGAAAAGAATGGCTTTATTATAAAAAAAGAATTAACAGATGAGCAAACTAATAAGCAGGAGTATTTAATGGAGTGGACTAAAAACTAAATTTTGTTCATCAAACGGGCGCGCTAATCGAATAAGAAAGATTTTTTGATACGTGATGGTGTAAGTTTCATATAAATAATAAATTGCGTCTGAAGCTTGCTTAAAAATCGAATTGAAGGAACAAAGAAGTAAAAATGAATAAAATGTGTACAAACATTGATTTCGTTGTATAATTATAAGTGCATACACTAATAAAGACCGCCCATGTTGGATCATGGAGCGGTCGCAATAGACCGAACCCCATCAAGAGGGGCTAAGCAAGCTTAAGGCAAAAAAATCCCTCAGCGCCGGTGAAACGCATATGAGGGGTTATTTTTTGCGGTTATTATCAGAAACGATAAACGCGTGCTTTCATCCCGAGGGATATCATAAGCGTTAGCGCACTAACAATGTCCATTGGCTACCCCCCTCCCCGGGAATTCTCCCACCGAAGACGAGCGACAGTGCTGCCAAACCCCTCATGCGGAGCCAGTCTATTATAACATATTGCTTTCATTTATACTTTAATTACTAGGTTATTTTTGTTTTTCAAATTAGGTCAAAAGTTTAACAACAAATAGCATAAATCATTGTTCCGTAAAAGGGTGCGGTTATGGAGCAATACAAGAGAAAAATGATTAATAAACTGCTAGCTTGTGAGGTGTCCACCATAATTAGTTATTTGTTAATCCTAAACTATTTAGTGCCAATAATGTACTATCCGTATCCAAGTAAATATCCTTTCACTTTACTATTGATGACGATGCTTTTCAGTTCCCAGGAACCTCTGGCCATTTCATAACCTTCACCGCCCCATTCTTTTGATACCATTATTATAACACCCTTCTAAACTCTAATCATATTGTGAATCCTTCTGGAAATAGCACATTTCTGTTTATTAAGAAACACCCAGTATCATATTTACCCTATCAAGAAAGATCAACCGTCTGCTTAATCCTATCAATAACAGTAATAATACTTACATTTTCAGTATCTATGTACTCCTCAAAGCTGTTGTCTTGAAAGGCGTTTAAGCATTTATCAGTTTGCTGAAAACACCAATTACCTTCGTCCTCTCCCCGTTTCCTAAGTCTTTCGTAAATAGTGTCCCTACTTGCTGTTAAACAAAAGTGGTATGTTTGTTTATCGATGCGTTTAAATCCCTTTCTAATATAATGAAGGTAATCTGAATTGCGAATAGTCATTGGTACGATTAGGTTCTTTTTATATGTAGTAATTAAAAGATTTGCTACGTGAACAGTTAACTCCTTCCATAATTGTAAATCTTGAAAATCTCCTGTTTCTGCTTCAAGCTGTTTTATATTCCCTGGGATCACATTTCTTAACATGAAACCTACCTCTTCAGGGTCATATATCATACTATTTTTTATCTCTTTTAACAGTTCATTAGAAATTGTTGTTTTCCCTACGCCAAATGCTCCATTTATCATTACAATCATTTAGTTTTTACTCCATTTCAAATATTATTTTGAAAGTCCTTTTTGATCTATCTGCCCGCAGTTAAGTACAATCTACCGAGTCAATTATCTGTAATCGTGGAATACACATCCACGTCTTCCCCGCCCAATACAACTTTTTTCCCTAACTCCATCCCTAGTTTCTTTGCAACATTGTGAGAAGCTACATTACCAGGTTGAATCAGTGCAATAAATCTTTGTCTATCAAGTTGTTTATGTCCATATTCCAGCAGTGCTTTGCCCGCTTCTGTTGCATACCCTTTTCCCCAATGTTCACGCGTTATCCAATAGCCTATTTCTATTTCTTCCTCACCATCAATAGTTTGGGGAACTAAACCTGCATGTCCAATTAAAGTGTTATCTTCTTTATTGACTAAAAGCCTTAATCCCATATCTTCGCCAAATTCATATGTACGATATATCCAATTCAAAAAATCATTTCCACCGTTTTTATCCTTCGTCTTCCCATTTCCAATAAATCTTACTACTTCAGGATCTGATAACAAGGACATAAGAAATTCAAAATCATCATCATTGTATGGACGAAATAACAGTCTTTCTGAAATAATTGGCAATTACAACATCCCTTTCATCATTTACGACCGTTTCATCGCTTCCCGGAACCCGTGAAGGCAAAAACCACGCCAAGAATCACATAAATTCCACCAGAGACGTAGCGCAGCTTTCCACTAAAATTCCCCCGCCGATTCAACCAGTTTCCGGCCGTTCCAGCTAGTAAAGCATAAATACTATCGGTACAAACTCCAAGTATAACGAGCATAAGTCCGAAAAAGAGTGTTTGTTCCCATATGCCTCCTTGTGATGCATCAACAAACTGGGGGACAAATGCAACGAAGAATAGAGCAGTTTTCGGATTCAATACCGCAACAATGATCCCCTGGTTAAATATATGTAGAAGTCGTTTACGCTGAGGTACTATCTGGGCATGACTATCATTACTGAACAAGCGGCTTATCCCCAGATAAATTAGATAGGCGGCACCAAGATACTTCACAACGTTGAAAACCATATCAGTTGAAGCCAGAATTGCTGTCAATCCTGCTGCAGCAGCAACAGATAGTATGACGCTTCCCAGCGCATTTCCCAAGACAGATACAAGACCTGCCATACGCCCCTGGTCCATGCTACGTGCTATTATATAAAGAACAGACGGTCCAGGAATCACAAGTAGTACCAGCGCAGAAATCGTGAACATGCCAAAAGTTTATGTTTCTAACATAGGTGTCCTCCCTCCTTATGTAATTTAATGACTCATTTAATTTTAACATATACCATTCAATAAAATGGATTAATTCTGAAAATTATAGTTCACCTTTTTCAAATATACATATATCAAAAAAATGACTATCAATATACAATTTGATAGTCATTTCCACTAGGCCTCCCAATCTTACATTTAGTACAGCAAAATATATATAAGGACCCCACCGAAACCTGTGTAGGATTAAACATCCAGAAAAATGGCTTCACATCCAAAAAGAATATCGCAATTTCTTGCATAGTTATAGTCATAGTTCATTTTGAATTTTCAAGTTAGTTAGTGCAAAGAACCGACTTAAAACGCTTTTCGCTTATAAATGGTAGTGGTAATCCACCAAGATAGAGAATAGACTACCAAGGTAATAATTGTTGCTCCCGTATATAAAGCAGAGGTAGATGTATTAACAATAAAATCAGTTATTACTGTTAAATGTTCATTTATAAACCATAAAACAGGCCATGCCAGCCATGTTAAAAGAACAAAGCTAATAAGAACGACTGTTGTAATATATCCTGGTTTGAATACTTGGAATAATGGAAAAGTAAATGCTGCAAATATCAAGAATAATCCACTACCAATCGAAATATCGTTAAACGTAAAAGGTTTATGGAATAAAAATAATGCCAGACTTGTCACCACAATGGATAAAATCATATAAACGATAGCACCAAGATAGCGTGCTGCGATAATTTCCGTCCGTGTGTAAGGTAAGGAATTCAATAATATATTTGTCTCTACTTTTTCATCGTAACCATAAGTATTAAAGGGAATAAAAATACTGGCAACCAGAAAAGTCAAAACAGGAGGAACGCCCATAATAATAAAAACTAAAATAAAAGGAATAAAGATTAATAACTGCCTCTTCTGCAGGATGACATCACGTCTGATTAAATTAAACATGGTGTATGCCCCCTTTCAAGTAATACATGATATCTTCCAGAGATGCCCGTTCAATTATAACCGTGTCTTCAAAAATATTTTTCACTGCTTTAATATTATCCGTTAATGCCTCAAATCCTGTTGGTGCACGATGAATATGAACAAAGGCCTTTTCGGTGTCTCTATCCAGAAGATCCATTCTTCCTTTAACGAGCGCATAGTTTTCTGCTACGTCGTGGATGGACTGATTAAATACGATTTCCCCTCTCTGTATAAAAGCTATATAATCTGCGATGCGGTCTAAATCTGTTGTAATATGCGTAGAGAAGAAAATGGTACGATTACCATCAATCATTAATTCCTGTAAGAGATCCAACAACTCCCGTCTAAAAATCGGGTCTAAACCTGCTGTTGGTTCGTCCATAATGATCAGCTCTGCATAATGTGATAATGCAATCGCCAATGAAGCCTTCATTTGCATCCCTTTTGAAAAAGTTTTCATCGCCTTATTAAGCGGTAATTCGAATTGTTCAACATATTGATAAAATAGTGTATCATCCCAGTGTTTGTAAGCTGGTGCAACAATGCGTTTTATATCTTTTAAGTTCAGCCCTTCAAAAAATACATTGCCATCGTACACAAATCCAATACGCTCCTTGATCGCCTTCTCATGCGTCGTGTAATCCAAGCCGAAAAGCTTAACCTCACCGACATCCGGCTTTAATAAATTCATCATCATTTTTATCGTTGTCGATTTACCAGCACCATTTGCTCCAATAAATCCCGTTACAAATCCCTGCTTCACTTGTAAATCAATATTTTTAACGGAAAAATCTTTGAATTTCTTCGTTACATTTTTTAATTCAACCACATTTTCCAATTATTTCACTCCTCATATAAAATCTTCAATAATTGCTGTAGCTCATCAATTGACAGCCCAATTTCTTTGCTGTTCGTTATGACCGCACTCAGCTGCTCCTCAATGACCTTCAGCTTCTTCTCTCTTATGACCTCTAAATTTTGCTCTGCAACAAAAGAGCCTTTCCCAACAATGGAATAGATAAAGCCCGCCTTCTCCAATTCCTCATAAGCCCGTTTTGTCGTAATAACGCTAATTTGTAAATCCTTTGCGAGTTTTCGCATGGAAGGTATAGGCGCACCCTCCTGTAATTCACCTGCTAAAATAGACGATTTAATTTGATTTGTAATTTGTTCATAAATCGGCTCCTTTGAACTATTGGAAATAATTATTTGCATGTCAATCCCTCTTCTTTATTTTTTTGAAAACATATTTGAAATAATATCCTGTACTGCTTGAATCAATATAACAATAACATGAATTGTTAGGAGCAAATTAAAAAATGGAAAAGAATAAGGGGTAATCCATTCCGTAAAGAGCTTCGAGTCCAAAATCCATCTTCCTATCCTGGCAAATAAATTATCACTATCGTTTATGTTCGGCTCCAGAAGAGTGCCATCAACATTAAAAAAGATCAATTGAACCAATAAAAATATACCAATAGTGATCATCCAGCGTTTTGTCAGATTAATGTTTTGTGTTTTTTCTGCACCTGTCATTTGAACATTTCTCCTCTCACGCTTCAACATTTTGAGTATGTACTAAATTCAAACCTTCGATAGAGCTTAAGTGTAGAGGTTGTTGCCTTTCTTAATTGTCATTGAAAAACCGATTTATCTCCTCAACATTTTTGTATAATGTATATATACTATATTAACATTATATACACATGTAAAACAGTCGTGCAACCATTTTTATTCAAAAAGAAAGAAAATTTTTTAAAAAGACAAACTTACCACAATAAAACAGAAGCCTGAATCAACACGTTTACAATAAGATTTGACCCCATTTTTATACATATAAACAAACAGAAAAAGCATGTTTTGATAAAAAATTATCAAAACATGCTCTTATTAGAAGTAAAAAATCATTATAAGCTTATTTTTTTTAAGTCATTTATACAATAATCAATATGTTATAATAATAACAATAATATAAGACTTCTCAAGGGTGGTCAGCTCACTCCCAACAGAAAGGGGCTGGAGTCTTCGAAACTATTGAATACCTTAAACAATGAACTGTGTAAACCAAGCAATATATTTTGCACCTGGTATAAAAAATAATTGTGCCAACAATGTTCCTAATAGTCTTGATGTAACCATCATCAAGGAAATGTTTTTTAGTGTTTGATAACTTCCTCTTTGGTTAACAACGTCATCAGCAACCACAGAGACTTTTGGATCAACAAAAATAACTAACAGTATTGTCGCCATACCATTTATTAAACCTGAGGCCATAATAGCTGTTGATGCACGATCAGGTGTTAGTAAAGCTGCATATAATGCAGATAACACACCAATTGTATATATTGCCGTTATTATCATATTTACCAAAAACAATCTTATTGGAATATCTTTAATTTTAGTATCTTTCAAGTAAGAAAATTTAGGTAAATTAAAATGCGTAATACCACGTTTTATGTACTGCAAGGAAAATAGTCTTTTAAATAAAGATGGAACAGAACCCTTTTCTTCAGATAAATGAATGATTGCCCTTGAAAATAGAGCGATAAAAGTAGGCAGTAAAAGTATCCCAAAAATTGTTCCAACTGTTGAGGCACCTATGAGAAAGCGAAATTGTGTCGCTACAAACTCTAGTGCATTATTACTTGGTGCAGTGTCAATTAAACTTCCTGTAAAAGGTTGCTGCATCATATTCGCCAATCTTGAAACCATCACCATTATATTAAAAAGAGATAAAGCTGAGGCGATCATCTTTACCCTCGCGCCCGATAACCTAACAGCATAGGCAAGTGTTTCAATAGAATGAATGATAAAAATAAATAAAGCTATGTATATTAGTTTCTCAGTAACAACCTCCAACATAACACCTTCTTTTTGTTTCCGTTCTTTAACCTTTGCCCCCGTTACTACAAAAAGTAAGTTTCTTTAATGCCTATCAATAATTATTAAATCATCGGAAGGGGTTAGAAATTTCTTCTCCCCTATTGTAAAATCAACACCCTGACGTTCGACTTCAACATACTGAACAACCTTTTCATCGTTCATAAAAACTAACAGGTATATATCGTCTCTCAAGTAGATATTACTTGGGTCATTAAAATTAACACCTAATTGTTCTTCTATTCCATCTTGGGTACTATAAGGTGTAAATAGGAATGCCTTATCCCAATCAAAAGATGTTAATGATTTAAGACTTATTTCACTAATACTTTTATCTTCTACAATTGAATAAATTGACTTGCCTAAATCTGTATTGTGTTGAACATTAATACATCCTGCTAATAATAGTAAGAGAAGGATGAGAACAGCAACTACTTTCTTGATAATAGATCACCCCTTCCACCGAAGTTAAAAGAACATCTACTTCAATTCTTCTGCCAGTTAGTTCTAACCTAATTCCGAAAAATAGCCCTTATCTTCAGTATTGGTGCATTGGTGCTAATCCTTATTCGTGATTAGCCCCCGATTGCTTAACTTCCAATATTTAGCTTTTTGATTACCTTTATAATTTCTTCATCATCACCCGGATCAATGTAAATTTGCTCTGTATTTTTAATGATATCCTCCGTGTATTTTTCCATGGATACATCTATCTGTTTATAATTAGGCCAATGCGAGGGAACATTGTATAAATTAATCGTGCCATCTCCATTTCCGCTATAAGTGACGGTTCCAGCTGCCATAATTTTGCCTCCTAATGCAATAACATCTTCTGGATAATCAACACTGTCATCATCATAAGGATTAACCTGTTCTCCAGCTGAAATATGTCGAACGTTTAATTCTTCAATATCTTTATTTCCCACAATTTGTAACCAAACACGGGCGTATTCAATTTCATTAGAAGAGTATTCAGACAGTACACTATCTTCCTTGACTTTAGATTGATCATTTGAATTTTTGTTTTCTTTTTCTTTTGAAGATGTTCCCTTAGAATCATCAGTCACAGCTTCTTCTAATTCTGGTACGGATTTCGATTTATCTTCTTTTTGATGGAGAGAGTTGCTTGCTCCTTCACTGTCCTGCTCCTCTACAATTTGACTCTCTTCTGAGTTATCACTGCAAGCCATAAGGAGTAAAGCAGTTATAAATAGAATCGTTATTGGTCGTTTGCAACGCATTTTCTCTCCCCCCTACAATATGTGATAGACTTATAGTTTTTTACATACAGAAACATATTCAGACAAAATCTGCACAGAAAGTAAAAATATAGACAAATTAAAAAGCACCTTCCACCTTCTTAGTGGACTATGTTTTTCCGCTTTCCAAAACCTATTCCTTCTTTTAACGATTTAGACCCCAGGCTAATTACGCATTACAGGTGGACACAATCAAAACTAAGCAAGCTTGTAATCCCTAATTTTCTAAGAAGTCGTTTAAAGCTGAACGATTCTTATCCAAGTCTAGTTCAAGTACTGCACTATTATAACCGCCTATCATGACCCTAGCATTTCTATATCCATCCTCTACAGGTATTCTAAAAGATTGAATACTATTGTCATCAGATATAAAGCTAGTGGCCACAGATAGTATGAGTTTCTTGTCTACATTGGTGTCAATATATGGCTGAATGGTTCCAACCATTTTTGGCACTTGTGTAATTCCAGAAAAACTAACTACATTATCTGCAAGGGTTTTTAAAACCTCCTGTTGCCTGTTAACTCTACCAAAATCCCCTTGAGCATCTTTTCTAAATCGTACATATCCTAGCAATTCTTTTCCATTTAGCGTTTGTACACCTGGGGATAGGGTTACTCCAATTTCTTTTGACATTTGTTTTTCAACATCTATTTCTATACCATCCGGAAAAGCCCTATCAATCATTTTAGTAAAACCTTTGAAATCGATTAACGCATAATATTGAATATCTACATCAAAGTTTTCCTTTATCGTTTGACGTAGTAATTCCGGGCCCCCGAAAGCTTCTGCTGCATTGATTTTATTCATTCCGTGATCTGGAATGTTAACATAGGAATCTCGCATAATAGATACTAATTTTGGTGTTTTGGTATCCTGATTATATTGGGCAAGCAAAATTGCATCTGATCGTGAGTGTTTTTCTCCCCTTGAGTCCACACCAATCAGTAATACATTGACATTGCCAAATTTGTCTTTCACACCATGGAATTCTGTTTCAGATTCGTTATCATCACCAACCTCAGCTAAAGATGCCTTTAATGCAGACTTATACTGCCAGTAAGCATAGCCAAAGGTTCCAATGACAAGGGTGAAGATCGTAATAAGTACTAGAAGAAGTACCCTTTTTCTTCGGAGTTTCCTTCTCTTTACTACTCGTTTAGTTTCCATAATTATTCTGTCCTTCTTTATTTTGGTTTGGTCAGCAGGTAGATAGTCAGATTTTCTATATATCTGCCATTTCTTTATACGCAAGGCTTATTTTTCTTTCAAACCATAATGCCTTTTTGTACATCTTTTTATCGGAATAGTCTGTTTTTTTATAATCCAAAAGCAATCAATCACCATATATTATTTTTTCATTTATAGCTCTTCACGTATATATACCGGGGATATATTCAATAAGTCCTCTTTGTCGACCGTTCTCTTGAATTAACCGTAAACCATCTTGAACCTTATATTTAGATTAATATTTTGGTATTTCAATACTAACATAATATTAGCAATAAAATAGGCGCAATTTAATATCGCCATGTTTAACCCTTGCCCCGTTACATAAACAAGTATTACTTCATTTTCAACAATCTGGAACTGACATACAAGACAGGCGCTGACTCTAATTTTATTCTTGTACCCGATTACAGAAGATCTTTCCAAGGCCTTATTAAAGTAAAAGCATCAATTGTTTAAAAAAAATGAAGCCTATTATTCTTGTATTTCTTCATCACTTTTGTATTCTAAAACATCTCCTGGTTGGCATTCTAATGATTTGCAAATTGCTTCTAAAGTTGATAATCGGATTGCTTTTGCCTTTTCATTTTTCAAAATAGAAAGGTTAGCCATAGTGATTCCGACTCTTTCGGATAGTTCTGTTACACTCATTTTTCTTTTCGCTAACATCACATCAATATTGATTATAATTGGCACTGCCTACACCTCAGACTGTGAAATCATTTTCCAGTTTTATATCTAAAGCATTTTTTAATAATCTCTGAAGAACCGCAGTGAAGACAGCAATAACAACAGAAGTAAAAATAATTGTAAATCCGATTATTGCTATTCCTGGGTGTAAAGCTTTTTGTGACATAAGAAAAATAATCCCTATCACATATAAGAAACTGATCGTAACTGCACAGTATTTTATATACTTTAAAAATTTTACAGACAATCCAGAAAAAGCATTGTTATTATCAATGTAGTTCAAAAGTTTTAAAGCCAGGTATAGAGCAATGAAAAACGGTATCGTTGTTACATACAATCCAACTAAAACGGGATATTGCAAATAAGCAAACTCCGGAAACATTTTTGTCGTATCATTTGCTAACCAAGGTAACCAAAATATACATAATGCAAGCACCGTGATCCCAATAAGAAAAACTGCTGACTTTAAAAAGAAAGTTCTTCCCCGTTCCATAAAGAAGCACCTCACTATTTATTGTTATTATAATCCTAATACAAAGTTTATCGTTTTACAATAAATAGTTATTAATTTTGGATATAATATTATCGTTATTACGAAATATCCTTTCTTTTTTGATGAAATAAAAGACATCTCTGCTTAGAGAGAGATACTTCAAAAATATATAGTGGATCTTAAACACCCTGCTACAATATTCCAGAATTGTAATATATATACCAACAAAATCACAAATACAGAAGCTCCAATGTTCACATAGCCCCCAAAATCTTTTCGGTCTTTTTTATATTAAATCCCAAAACAAAAGAATGGATACCTAATAAAAACAACATATAGGGTAGTAAATCAAAGTTTTGAGTTATTAAAGCAATGCCTCCTAATGTGACAACAAATACCGACAAAATAATACTTAATACTTTTAGCAAATTTCCCTCCCCTTGCAAAATCCTTGCTCAACGCTTAAACATGTTACCTAAAGAAAATATCTATCACTTTGATTTTCCTTGATTTTTTATATCTTCTAATAAACTAATGATATGGTCATTTTGTTCAATTAGCTTCTGATTTTGTCCTCTTAATTTTGTGAAATCAAATAAGAATACGATTAGAATAATAAAAATAAAAATAATAAACACAATGTCACCCCATTTTCTAAGCCACTAACAGAACTATTTCATATTAACACTTGCACTCAATACTACATTTAAGATAAGCACCTGCTTGTTTATGATGTTAAATTAAAAATAACTTTCTAGTATTTTTATCCAACCAAATATTGCGAGTATGAGCATTACAATCCAAAAAAGACCTGCACGCAAAATCCTTGGAATAGAAAACCAATAAGATACAATTTTTAATGAGGTGCTATTGCTATCATCGTTATTATTCTTATCTTTAATTTTAATACCTCCTATCTTATGTAACCGCTCTTTAATGGAACAAGGTACAATTCCTATTGAAGAAAAGATCCTATAGTTCATGTACATTTTTTCACAATACTTAAACACTGATCAATTTTTAAGGATTCTTTTTATCTCTTAAATTATTTAGGTCTGGGATACGTTTATATATATTTGATAGCTTATTTATAACCTCCAACTTCACCTTATCCCCGCCACCTCCAATCATAGCAGTAGCAACAAATCCATAAATTATTTTTAACAATGATTTAGCATCCTCTTCTGTAAGATTATTAACAGCATCTAAAGTATTATCAAACCCATTGGTATCAGTGGTTTCTGTCATCATAACCTCTCCTATTGCTCTAGTTTTACTAACCTTTCCCATTAATTTATTTTACCATAAGTATTCAGAATACCTTTTAAAATCAGGTAAATCGATTGAAGACTTTTTACCGAATATGCACCAAAAATAATAGAAAATGTCAGGATACATTTTATTGGGCAAAATTAAAACACGTTTCATGTATCATCCTTTCCCATCTGGCGGTTCTCCCTATTATCTATTTGAGAAATGAATGTCTGCCTACAGATAGATGGGTTTAGATATTGACTTCACAATGATGGAGGACTATCAGGAATTATGTTGGCAAGAATTAGATAGATAAGCAAACTAGCAGGTAGAAAAATAAATAATAGTCTTACTACGAACGAAGATATACCGAAAAACTCAGCTATGCCTCCACAAACTCCAGATAATGACCTATCTGTTGACGATTTTCTTAATTTGTTATTCAATGCAACCCCTCCTCGCTTACACTCCTACTGCTTAGCCTTAACGCATCATGAACTTTTCTTCTTACTAAGCACCTTTATTATAAATACGAACAAAATGATGCTAATTAGAAGACCAGCAACGAATCCCCATGAAAAATAATCAAAAATGAAGTATCCCATCAACATACTAACAACATATCCTGCAGAAAATGCTACTATATACTTTTTTAAGTTCAAGACAATCGCCCCGCTAACTTTATAACTTTTATCTTTCTTTTTCTGACAAGACCCTATCCAACTTTTCTTCTATTCTCAATAATCGTTTATTTCTTTTCTTAAACTTAGCGAACAATAAAATAACCCCTGCAACTATAGCAGCAACAAATAACAATAAAAATATTTGAAAGATGATATCTCCTACAACCACGTCACCTACCACAGAAAACAAAAACACTGTTGATTCATCCTCTCACAAAAATTGGAGTGTTTCTTCCCGCTCGATATGTATATGTACAAATTTACCCCCAGAACTTCATTTCATTTTTTCTAAAATTAAATAATCCTTCGTTTTAAATATAGGTATTTCATGATCATGAGCAAAATCCATTAAATCTTCATAAGCTTTCTGTGATTCAAGAATAGTTAGTCTAATATTACATCCTTTGTCGACTTTGATAATTGCACCTTTTTCATTCCAGCCAACACGCACAAATTTTAGTTGCACGATTTGGTTAGGGTAAACATGTTTCTTAAAAAGGCTCATCTGAAAAAATTGCATATGATATACGAAATGGTCCTTGTTAAGTTCAAGTTTAAATCGAATTGACCCTAATCCAACAGCCATTAGTAAAACCACTAAAATTAAGGAAAAAGACATCCCAAAATAATCTTTTAACATATTCCATAATAGAACCAAAAAGAGAATACTAAAAAATGATAGTTTTTTTGGGTTTATACCATAGACCATGCTTGCCCCCCTATAATACCAATTACATCCAATGCTCTTTCTTGTAAATTTTTACTTTCCCAACAGTTTCATAAATTTGTTTATAGTTTGGGGATGATATGAAATAATTTCACCTTCAAATACGACAGTAAATACTCTATACTATCAAAATTCTGTATATTCATTCTAAAGTCTTTTTAGAACATCCTATATGCAAGTAAAAAAACGAAATTAAATAGCTAAAAAAGATATTACGTTAATGTCTTTCTCAGCTATCTATTTTGTCTAAAATGCTTAAAGTATTCAATATAGCAGGTTGTTCTATCTTCTGAAAATGAATAGTAAACGATATACTTATCAACAATCACTTTATAGCTACCTTCCCACTCTGGTTGATCTGCCTCGAGACTAATTCCCATAATGGAAATTTTTTCTCATATTCTGATTGCTAACGTTTTTTTATATTCCATTGTCTCCTCAGAAGCAAAATGTTGGCTACGGATACTGCTAAACCCTTCTAAAGCCTGTTTAGTCCATTTTACTTCCATTATAATTCACCTTGTTCAATCATTTCTAAGATCTCTTCTGTAGAGTATACCCTGTTGTCTAATATATCTGTTTTTGCATGTCGTAATTTTTGTTCCAATTCGGGATCTGTTTGAACATCGTCTTTGACTGTAGTCATGGGTTCCTCCATGAAAGTAAGATGATATCTTTTACCATCTATTTCAAAAACAGACTCTTCATCATGAATAATATCTTTTATAATTTCGGCTGCGTAACCTTCTAACCTTTTCAAGCAATCACCCTCCATTTCGGTTATTACTTTACTTTCATTATACAGCATTTACAGTAACCACCAAAGAATTTTTATGAACTTCTGCAATGCGTTCAGCAAACAAATAACAAGCATTCATTTTACCCTAGAAACGCACCCGTTGTTGTATTAGCAAAATAACAAAACAACCCTAAAGTTTGTTAAGATCATCGTCTTGTTCAGGTTGTCCTTTTAATTCTTCCTTTGAGATATCACGCCATCCGTGTGCTTTAAGTCTCTCTATATAGGTTTCTATCCTGATTTCTTCCCTTTCTAACACTAGTGGTTGCAAGGAAACAAAGCATTCATTTGAAGCATAATTGATCGTGATTCTTACAACCTCATATCCATTATGAAAACCTGGATGAAAGCCTGGATCATCAAGGATGTCCCCTTTAGCAGGACGAACATTAGATTCAAATGTTTTCATCATTAGTTCGGAGATATTGTTTTCTTTTTGCTCCTTTACAGATGATACAAAAAGCATTAAATTTATTTTCATTATAGACTCCTTTTAGTTCATTCTTTTCCATCTAGCTCTTTTATATCCGGAATGCTTTTATAAAAGTTAGACACCTTATCCACGCATTCTTTTATCATTTCATCCCCACCATTACCCGTTACAGCAGTTTCAACAAACCCATAAATTATTTTTAGCATTGCTTTGGCATCGGTTTCATCTAACTGTTCAATTCTTTCTTTTACTTTATCATCTATCAAGATAAACGTCCCCTAACTATTGAATATTAACTTTCACTAATCTGCACTATAGTGAAATAAGCTGTAATTTCTAATTAGCTCCCGTTAATTTATATGGAAAGTTAAGTAAGAAGCGACGATGTTTAATCATTATTTGAATGTTCATCAACGTGTCGACATTTTGCAATATGAATAATTCTTTGTATGACAAAATCAACTTCCTCATTATCTTTAATCACGAATAAATGGTCTGCTTCTCCTTCAACTGGATCAGTCACATCTTCTTTTAGAGAATCGGCCTGTTGCCGCGCAAGCACTTCCGCAAAATTAGAAGCCCCTCTAAATATATTTGTACTACGCCTGCTTTGAGTAATTCGATCCTGTAGAACATGATCTGGACTATCAAAATGCACAAGGATGCGAATAAATTTATTTTTATGAAACAACTGTTCAAGCAGATACAAGCGACCCTTTCGACTTCGATTTGAGTTACAAATAATAAGGTGGAATTTTGTCTGTTCTATAGCATAATTGACAATAAGCTGAGAGATGGAGTGCTTAAGAGTATTGGGTCCTTGTTTAGGTTGTAGGGAATTATAATAAGTATTTATAAATTCAGCGTGGTTATCTTGGTCCATTACAATAGAGTTGTTCAACTCATGTTCTAAAGCCCTGGCAAATGTAGTTTTCCCGCTATGTGTTTTACCAACTGTAATAATCGCTAACCTTTTCATGACTGCCACTCCTTTCCTACAGGAGAACTTAATTCTGAAACATATGTATTCATTAGCCAGTAAAGATTTATTTTTGATCATTTTTTCATTAAATCCTGCTAATAACCAGCTTGCTTTTTCACAGATAATAAGTATGATACAAGCAAAAGAGCTATGCCAATAATCAATAATCCAAAGTTCACCTCTACACTACGTCTCCTAAATGCAATTTTAGTGTTCCTGATACCTATTATACAAATTAACCACATTAATCCCGTCTATCGTATAAGAAAGAAATTGCACTTGTTTCGCAATCGCATCCAATAACTAAAACATTCTTTTACGTGTAGTCGTCAGACCGCAACTTTTCAAAATTGTTTTTTCAGTTTTGATTTTGAAATCCAATATAGCGCCGTACCAAAAAATATTCCTGCAATACCCCATATCAATATATTCTGCCAACTTACATCTATTTCACCAGTAGATAAATAAGGAAATAAATACTGCATCATAATCAACATGAAAAGGCCCCACAGAATACCAGCTAAAGCCGATGATTTTCTTAACCGTTTCTTTTTATCCTCATATTCTTCTATAGAAGCACAATCTGTGTCATCCAGATGTTTTTTTCGTAATCTTACAAGGATGAAGATTGCGTAAACCATGTTAATGAGGAAAAGTGATGGTGTTACAAATGATAGTTTATTATGAATTGTATCAGTTACAAGACTTATGAGCATCAATAACATGGTCAAGCACCATAACAGCATTCCTGAAAAGGCTAATTCTTTATAGATTTCTTGTTGTTGGTATTCATCTCTTTCGTCTAATGCACCAATAAAACGATTGAGTAATTTACTTTTCACTGTTTCATTCCTCCCAAAATAATGCATTAAGGTCTGTTTTGAGTTGCTTGGCTAAAGAAATACACAAAGACAAAGAGGGGTTGTATTTATTATTTTCAATTAAATTAATCGTTTGTCTCGCTACGCCAACTCTTTTGGCTAACTCTATCTGCGTAATTTTCCTTTGTACCCTATACTCCTTGACTCTATTCAAAACAAACACCCTTTCAGTATATGTGCAATATATATGACATCCCACCGTGTGTCAAATATATGTGACACATGGTATTCTAAAACATCATACATTTCCCGTGATTACTTCTATAGGATACATTAAATTTGAGTAATTCTAATAAGAAGACTTGTTTGTGATGAAAAAAGTTATAAAGAGGATGTTCTCTCCATGTCAGACATACTTTGTTGTGCTTTTTAAGAGTTGGATATTAAAGCAAAAAGCAATAGCCCTATCGACTTCAAGAAGGAAAATATACCATAGGCTCCGTACAATGATCGTAATCATTTTTCTTATAATAATTAATGGCTTCTTCACTTGGCCATACGATTACAAATTCATAATTGTTTTCTTTAATCCATTTATTTATTAAGTTTAGCACTTTACCACCGACACCTTTATTTCTATATTCTGGAACTGTATATACGTTTGTCATATATGCAAATGGATATGTTATTCTACCGGGGCGTGGTACCTTTTGTATTAATTCTATATAGATATGCGATACAATGTTTTCATTTTCTTCCGCAACCCAAATAAACCATTGATGGCTATTAAGTGCATTCTCTAAAAAAGATTGGCATTCCTTTTCGAAACCATCATATAATTCGTCTCCTTTACTTTCATCAAATTCGACTGTAAAATCCCATCTCATTTTTATCAATTGCTTAATGTCTTTTGTTTCAGCAAGTCTAATATTCATATAATCCCCCTCTTACTTTAAATACAATTCCAGTAAATTTTTTAATGTTGTAACCACCTGCAATATTTATTCTTAATCTTTATTTAACTTATCTGCTATATCCCATAGCAAACCAACAATAACGCCTAAAAATATTGAGATTCCATAAAGGTGAGTCATATCAATATCGGTTATAATACTTAATCCAATATTAACCACCCATCCCCCTACTCCTCCTGCAATTACAGATATTAATGTTAGTCCTTCATTTCTCTTTTTTTCAGTTCTTGCCACTATGTAACACCCCTAGCATATTTACTTTACCTAGCAATAATCCCTTAATTTAATCATCCTGCTGCTAAGTACAAGAATCGATTTCCTTTGTTTCGCAACTACACCCAATAATTGAACAATAGGTCTTTATCTAATGTGAATGTAGGTTTTATCCTTATTCTGTTTCTTTCTTGTTCAAAACAAGAGCCATTGAAACAATTGAAACACTAATCGAAGTTAGTATTATTAAGGCTGGAGTTGGAGTTTCAATTTTTCCTGCCACGTTCAAAAATAATAATACTATTGTTGAAACTAGAGTAGAGCGAGTATTGAAGACAGCTTAAAAATAGATTTAGAGGTTATTGTCATACAGATCCCATCCTCTGTTGTAAGGTTAAGATTCATTTCGTGGAATCTCCTGTTTGTCACGCGCCCGTTTGCGGAAGAACTTACAAAAAATAAGCAGCACGCTGCTACTTATTTTTTGTAAGTCTTGAACTATTGACTTTTCAAGCTTTCAATTTCCACCTCGGATAGTCCTGTCAATTCTGCAACCTTCGTTATGCTCATGCCGTCTGCTAATAATTTGATGGCTACTTCTTTTTTCTCTTCTGCTTTCCCTTCCTCTTTCCCTTCCCTTCGAGCTTTACCCAACGCTGATCGTTCATCTAATAGCGCCTTTTGACGCATTTCGTAAAGTCGGCGCGTCTCTTTGTCCTGACTTAAAAATTCTAGGGTGGTCATGGCTTTTTTCAACTCAGGTGTTTCCATCGCTATTTCCTCCCATTCATCTTGTTGAATTCCCTTCAAAAATAACAGCCATTTTGTTAATCGATCCGATAAATCATAATGATCCTCTTCCAATTTACGAAGCTCCATGAAGTGAATTTCAATGTCATTCGTTAAAAGAATATGGGTCGTATCCTCACGCAAATGAAAAATATTGTGATATTGATTATTATCCACCCTAGGCAACGCAGAAGTCACCATATCCTATGTAAGCCTGTTCCGGTACTCAAAGCTACGCTGCCTCGAACTTTCGACGCACAGGACATGCTAGTAAATCGCAGACCCAGGACGCCAGCGTACTTAGCCGACGCGATCCTTTTTATCCTCCTTTTTGAACACGCACTTTTATATTTTCTATTTCTTGTTCTAATTTTTCCATTCGCTGTTCCAGATTTTGATTAGAATACTTTAAAGATCTATTACTAAGCCACGTTTTCCCAAATCTAATTCCGAATACAACTGCTGTAACAATAATCACTAGCAATATCACATTTAATACTAAAATTATAATTGGCATAAATTCCGCCATCTTACCGCCCCCCATTAATAGTGACTTTAAACAGCCTAAACAAAATGGCTTTATTGCTGGAAGACTACTTCTATTTAAAATCAATCAAATTTAAAACAAATATATCATTCTTGATTCAAAAACTATGTCAAGGATGGTGCTTTTCATTGGCTGTGTGTAACGCGCCCGCTTGTCAAGACACTTACTTCTCTCCTTAACCGTTACATTCCTTGAATTACAAATAATATACCATTTTTTAAGTATGCTACATCTTTAATGGAACAAGGTACAATTCCATATATATGGTCCGAATGTATCAGGTGTTTCGTTTTCACCCGGGAAAAAGACGGCTAAAATACCAATTAACTGCAATAAACTCTAAATTTCTCAACCATTACCATTTGGCTGTCTGTGCAAAATTTAGACCCTTAGCGAGCCACGGAAACCCCTTGCAGCATAGTAGGATTCTGCTCCATTGTGGTACACAAAGACAGTGTCATAGCGACGATCACAAAAGATAGCCCCGCCGAGTTTTCTAATATTAGCAGGTGTTTGCACCCAGCTCGACGTTTTCATATCGAAATTTTCAAGTTTCTGCAACTCCCGGTATTGTTCTTCCGTTAAAAGTTCAATGCCCATAGCAGTTGCCATATCAATAGCGCTATTTTCTGGTTTATGTTTTTTCCTTGACTCTAGCGCTTCACGGTCGTAACAAACACTTCTGCGACCCTTAGGACTTTCTGCTGAACAATCATAAAAAATGTATTCGTCCGACTTTTCATCATATCCAACAACATCCGGTTCACCGCCAGTTCTTTCCATCTCATTGAGCGACCACAGTTTTTCAGTATTTGCCTTCAGCTTTGCTTGTACTTTATCCCATTCAAGCCCTTTATGGCGGTTCATGTTTTTCTCAAAACGGGCTTTCAATGCGCTGAGTAGTTCTTCACGTTGTTCCGATAACAACTCCTTTTTATTGCTGATTTTATTTGTCTGTGTCATATTAGTTTCCTCCTTATTGTTTTTACTTATAATGTGGTTTAAGTATATATAAATATTATTTGTTTTTATCATAATCTCCCTATATCGGTAAAAACAAGCAAACGCACCCCTTAACCCAAAAAGCTATCCTTTTCAAATTAGTTGTGTGATTTTTTTTTGTGAACATAGAGTGATATCATGCAGCAATGATTAAAACTGGTATTGCATAAATTTGTCCAACAAGCAACTTCCAGCCTACCGTATTATAGCCCTCTGATGCAGTAATTAAGACTGAAATTATGGAAAGCTAGTAACGGCGAAATAATATATTTCATTTGATCCCCCCTTTTAATAATAGTAGCTAAAGAAATTGATATTCAACTCTTGCATTAGTGTTTTTCCTTGTTCATTTACCAAACAATACCTGTAATATTCCTGTTAAAGGTTAGATAATCTTGCCAGTTAGTTTTAGTATATTTCTTCACATCTTATATTCAGTTTAACATAATACACCCCAAATCATTTGAATATTTCATAATTTTATAAGCCCATGACATAAGTAAATTGCATCAAAATAAAATAAGTACCACGATAACAATAATATTAGGGGTCCAAATCGTAATGCGATTTGGACCCCTAATTCGTATTTTCTCCTCATTAATTTGAACCCGTTAGTCTAAAAGTCATCTCTTTTAATTTGTCCAAAGAAACTCCTACCTCACTATAACTTCGAATCAATTTCCAACCTTGATGATCTGCTCGTTTAACAGTATTAAAAAAGGAGATTCGCCGTTTCAGTTATTGACTTTCTGATCATCCATTTTTAACGAAACCCTCGCTTCCTCCAACTGTTTACGGACTTGGCTTTTCGCTGTACCACCTGCGCTTATCCGAGCATCAACCACATGCTTTGGCTGGAGTACGTCAAAAATATCTTCTTCAAACAATGTACTGAACCCTTGATATTCCTCTAATGTCAACGCAAGTAAATATTTTTTCTGCTGGATCGCAAACAGCACGATTTTTCCAATGATTTCATGAGCCTGTCGGAATGGTAATCCTTTCGTGACCAAATAATCCGCAATATCGGTCGCATTGGAATAGTCCTGTTCAACGGCATTGTACATGTTACCCTGCTTCACCTGCATTGTATCAATCATTGGTGCCAGTAAACGTAATGCTCCCTCCAACGTTTTGACCGTATCGAGCAATCCTTCTTTATCCTCCTGCATGTCTTTGTTATAGGCTAATGGGAGACCTTTTAAGACTGTCAGGAGCCCGAATAAATTGCCATGCACACGCCCGGTTTTCCCTCTAAGCAACTCTGGTACATCAGGATTTTTCTTTTGTGGCATGATGCTTGAACCGGTACAAAATGAATCATCTAATTCGATAAAATCAAATTCCTGACTTGACCATGTGACAAGCTCTTCTGAAAGTCTTGAAATGTGTGTCATTAAAATCGATGCAATTGACAGAAATTCCAACACAAAATCCCGATCACTAACAGCATCAAGACTATTTGGATAGACTTTTCCAAATCCCAGTAATGCCGCGGTACGCTCGCGATCGATCGGAAATGTCGTCCCCGCCAAGGCGCCTGAGCCAAGCGGTGACCAATCTACTCGTTGCAAACTGTCAACAAGACGCTGTTTATCCCGCTCAAGCATCCAAAAATAGGCAAGTAAATGATGGGAAAATAGAATTGGCTGTGCACGCTGGAGATGTGTATACCCTGGCATAATCACATCTATATTTGCTTCCGCTTGGTTAACGAAAGCCTGTTGAACAGCGGTGACAAGCTCAATCATTTCATGTGTTTTCTTGTTTACATACAAATGAATGTCCGTTGCAACTTGATCGTTTCGACTCCTTCCAGTATGAAGCTTGCCGCCAAGTGGGCCGATTTCATCCGTAAGCATTTTTTCGATGTTCATGTGGATGTCCTCATCTTCAACGGAAAACGTGACCAATCCAGCTTCGATCTTTTCCTCGACAATCTTTAACCCAGTGATAATCTCTGTTGCTTCTTCGTTTGTAATAATCGCACATTCAGCAAGCATCGTAACATGGGCAATGCTTCCTGCAATATCTTCTTGTGCAAATTGCTGATCAAATTCTATCGATGCGGTAAATTCCTCAACAAGCTGATTGGTAGATTTGGTAAACCGGCCACCCCAAAGCTTTGACATATGTAAACCTCCCCATTTCAATCCGGGACTACTGGGGATTCAGCCCCTAGTCCCGTCATTTGCTTAATTGTATACCTTCTCCTTTTGATGGATTTCGGCGTGTACTTTCGTTGGCAATCCCCACAATTTGATAAAGCCAATTGCAGCTGTATGGTCGAACATATCTCCTTTTTCATAGGTTGCCAGTTCCTCATTATATAAGCTATAGTCGGACTTCCGGGCGATAACTGTATGATTCCCTTTAAACAGCTTCACACGGACTTTGCCTGATACCGTTTTTTGTGTTTCCGCTACGAATGCATCAACGGCTGGACGCAATGGAGAGTACCATAGCCCTTCGTAAATCATTTTGGCAAACTGTTGATCAACTGTTTTCTTAAATTGGCTGACTTCCCTTGTATGTGTTAGAAACTCCATTTCCTGATGAGCGTTGATTAAGATTAATGCCGCTGGGTTTTCATAGACCTCCCGGGATTTAATGCCAACCAAACGATTTTCAATATGATCGATCCGTCCGATTCCATGCTTGCCGCCAGCCTCATTTAATGTTTCGATCATGTCAACAAGTTCCATTGGTTGGTCATTAAGCGCCACTGGAATGCCATTTTCAAATGAAATATCGACGAGTTCAGGCTGGTCTGGTGTTGCTTCAACCGGATTCGTCCAAGCAAATGCTGCTTCTGGTGCTTCATTCCACGGATTTTCTAACACACCCGCTTCACACGCTCTTCCCCAGATATTTGCATCAATCGAAAACGGATTGTCAAGATCAACGGGGATAGGAATTCCTTTTTTCTCTGCATAAGCAATTTCCTCGTCCCTCGTCATGCCCCATTCTCTAACCGGCGCCACCACTTTTAAATTAGGGTTCAGTGCTTGAATCGAAACTTCAAAACGCACCTGGTCGTTACCTTTGCCAGTGCACCCATGGGCTACAGCAACAGCACCTTCCTGTTCGGCTACATCGACAAGCAATTTGGAAATTAACGGTCTGCTTAACGCCGAAGATAATGGGTACTTTCCTTCGTATAAAGCATTGGCTTGCAATGCTGGCATTAAATAGTCTATCGCAAGCATTTCCTTTGCATCAATAACAATGGCTTTGATCGCTCCGACATTTAACGCCTTCTGCCTTACAGACTCCAAATCCTTTTCTTCCCCGAGATCAATGGCCAATGCAATGACGTCATAGTTATATTTTTCCTGTAACCATTTAATAGAAACCGATGTATCTAATCCACCTGAATAGGCTAATACGACTTTTCCCTCTCCCATGTATAACCCCTCCATATTTTAATTATTCACCTAATAACAGTTTTAAGAGTGCTTTTTGTGCATGCAGACGATTTTCTGCTTCGTCAAATACTACGGAATGTGGACCATCAATAATTCCGGCTGTTACTTCTTCCCCGCGATGGGCTGGTAGACAATGTAAAAAAGTAAAATCCGCTTTTGCTTCCTGACATAACTTTTCATTTACTTGATAAGGCGTGAAAATTTTCTTTCGTTGCTCATTTTCTTGTTCCTGCCCCATGCTTGCCCATACATCCGTAACAACAATATCAGCTCCACCCACCACTTCGAATGGATCCTCACTACATTCCACTGTCGTACCGTTTCTCTCGGCCTCTTGTTTCATCCGTTGAAAAATATCCTGATTTGGCCGATAATCAGCCGGGCACGCAATCTCAATGTCCATCCCAACCTTCACCGCGCCTTCAATCAGCGAATGGCACATATTGTTGTTTCCATCACCGAAATAGGCAAGTTTTAATCCTTTAAATTTTCCTTTATGCTCATAGATGGTTAATAAATCTGCTAACACCTGTGTTGGATGATGTAAATCAGTTAACCCATTGATAACTGGAACCTGAGCATGTTTTGCATAAGTTTCCATCATGTCATGGCTAAATGTCCGGATCATCAACCCATCAACATAACGTGATAACACTTTTGCCGTATCCATCGCAGATTCCCCGCGACCAAGCTGTAAGTCGTTGCCACTAAGAAAAATTGCTTCCCCACCAAGCTGAAGCATACCTACTTCAAATGACACCCTTGTTCGGGTAGATGCCTTTTCAAAAATCATTCCAAGAACTTTTCCTTGTAAATGGGGTTCCCGAATCCCTAATTTGGTTTGTTTTTTAAGCCGGACCGCTTCATCCAGCAATGCCATTATTTCCGTACTGCTAAGCTCGCCTAAAGCTAAAAAATCTTTTTTGCTTAACATGGGTCGTGCTTTCTGTTTTGAAAGTGTACTAGCCAATGGAATCAACCCTTTCTTTAAAATAACGCTCTTTTCCTATAGAATGTTGCTATTTAGTCCGCAACTCGAATATGTCCCTATATAAAGGATTCTATTTCTAATTGTGTATTATTATAACTAAATACGTATAAATATACAACACCTATTTCAAATAATTTTGATAAAATTGAATATCATAATTTTTAATGGATTCCTTTCAAGCGATAAAAAGCTCACACTTGCAATTACAATAGTGTGAGCTCTTTCTGTTTAAATGATTGCATAAAGACGATGGTACGATTGCAATGAAGTAATCGGGGGTAGCGTTTCACTCATGCAATTTATTGCTGCTTGTAATGTTTCCAAACAAGTAAACAAGGCAACTTGATGTGTGATTGCCAACGTTCTGATCTCGTTACCGCTTCGCTTTTCTTGAAAACCGCTCGGAATGACAACTGCCCCCGCTAAAGATTGCTTCTGAAATAAATCCGACAATGCCTCCGGGCTGCCATCAATAGCTTGATTAGCAACACCGTGAGCAGTTAAAAATGCACTCGTTCCCGATGTCGCAAGTAATGAAAAGTCCTGAATAAGTGTGCTAAGTACTGGTAGAAATGACGCCTTTTCTCTGTCCGCAATGGAACATAGTAGATAAGGCCTTTTCGTATCCTTATTTAATGAGTACGCCGGAAAATATGTTGCCTTAGCAAGTGCCTTTTGATATGAGTTTGCTAGGCCGATCACTTCGCCAGTGGATTTCATTTCCGGCCCTAACTTCGGATCGACACCGGCTAACTGTGCCGCAGAAAACACGGGTGCTTTCACTGCATAGTACCCGAGTGATTCTGGGAGACAATCCGCTTTTAGTTTTTCCCCCATTTGTGTACGGACAGCATGCTCGACCATTGGAACGCCGGTTATTTTACTGATCATCGGCACCGTTCGTGATGCCCGTGGATTTACTTCCAATACATAGATTTGCTCATCCGTCATGACAAACTGGATATTTACCAAGCCGACAATGTTTGCTTGTTTACAAATGGATTTCGTATAGTCGAGTAACATATTTTGCTGCGATTTAGACAGGTGAACAGGTGGCATCACGGCAATACTGTCACCTGAGTGAACCCCAGCTCTTTCCACATGTTCCACAATTCCCGGTACCGAAATATGTTCGCCATCGCTAATCGCATCCAATTCCACTTCAAGCCCAGGTGAATAGCTATCAATTAAGATCGGCCAGATTCGCTGATCCGAATAACGCAGTGTTTCTAAATACGCATCCATCGTCTTTTCTTGATAAAGAATATACATCGATTGCCCACCAATTACATAAGAAGGACGAACGAGAACCGGGTAACCAATTCGATTTGCAGCAGCTTTTATTTCATCTAAACTATAGGCCATTTCCCCTTTAATATGGGGAATGTTTAATTGTTTTAGCAACTGATAAAAATGCTTGCGATCCTCTAACTGATCAATTTTTTCAGGTGTTGTTCCATAAATAGAAACACCAGCTGCTTTTAATTCCTTCGCAAGGTGAATCGCTGTTTGCCCGCCGAATTGAATCAACACTCCCTCTACTTTTTCCCGATTGACCACCGCTAAAATATCCTCGGCGGTTAACGCTTCAAAATACAACCGGTCAGCAACAGTGCTATCGGTACTAACTGTTTCGGGATTGTTGTTGACGATGATTGTTGTATAGCCCATTTTTTTCAACGCATATACCGCCTGTACCGAACCATAATCGAATTCCATGCCTTGCCCGATACGAATCGGTCCAGACCCAATGATAAGCATCTTTTTATCACCACTACATCTTGCATCATGATTAAGACTATCATGCCATGTCGAATAATAATACGGAAAATGATTTTCGGAATCGACGACTTGATAAGTAGGCGATAAATGGCACGCTTTGATTTTTTCCCGAACCGCTAATTCGGTCGTTTGGAAAAATTCACTTAATGTCTTATCACTTATTTGCATCTGTTTTGCTTGACGTAATTGTTCAGCTGAAATCGTAGCTAACGACATTTGCGATAAAGCTACTTCCATCTCCACGATCTGCTTGATTTTTTCTAGAAATGGCCGACTAATGGACGTATGTTGATAGACTTCTTGAATGCTTTTTCCTTGTCGAAATACTTCTGCAATGGCAAACAAACGTAAATCGGTCGGCATTTGCATGTGCTCAAGCAGAACAGTATCGGTTTGACCGGAAATCATCGGATGTGTTAATTTTGTCAACCCATTATCCAACGAGCGAATGGCTTTATTTAGGGCAGCTTCAAATGTGAGATCAATTGCCATCGTTTCCCCGGTCGCCTTCATTTGTGTTCCTAGTTTTCTATCTGCTGTTGGAAATTTATCAAAGGAAAAACGCGGCATTTTTACGACGGTATAATCGATCATAAGTTCATGAACCGCCTCCGTTTTGGATGGAAAACAGTCATCCAACTTAAATCCGAGCGCACATTTTGTTGCTATTACTGCAATCGGACAGCCTGTTGCCTTTGATGCCAAAGCAGATGAGCGACTCACCCGTGGATTTACCTCGATAATATAATAGCGGTTTGAATCTTGCTCAAGTGCAAATTGAATATTACAGGCACCGACAACACCGAGCTTGCGAATAATTCTCACCGCTGCATCCCGAAGCAACGTGTATTGTTGTTCGGTCAATGTCTGCTGTGGTGCAACGACAATGGAATCACCGGTATGGACACCGACTGGATCCACGTTTTCCATACTGCAAACAATCACACAATCATCATCTCGATCACGAATGACTTCAAATTCGATTTCCTTCCAGCCTTTGATACTTTTCTCCAGCAAAACCTGATGAATCGGACTTACCTGCAGACCACTCGTCACAATCGTTTGCAATGATGGTGCATCTTCCGCAAAACCACCACCTGCTCCACCCAGTGTGTAAGCAGGCCGAACCATTACCGGATACCCCATTTCTTCCGCATGATGGATAGCCTGATCAACCGTCGTAATAATGTGTGAATCTGGAACCGGTTCCCTCATCTCCTGCATCAGTGCACGAAATTTTTCCCGATCCTCTCCTTGTTGAATCGAATCCACCGATGTCCCTAACAATTGAACATCATATTTTTCAAGTAACCCAGATTGATAGACTTCCAGTGTTAAATTCAATCCTGTCTGCCCGCCAAGTGTTCCAATCATGCCATCAGGACGTTCCTTTTGAAAAATATTCTCGATCGTTGTGACGGTCATCGGCTCCATGTAAATATGATCTGCAATCGATTCATCGGTCATAATGGTAGCTGGATTGTTGTTAAGCAAAATAACTTCTATTCCTTCTTCTTTTAAAGCTAGGCATGCCTCCGTACCAGCATAATCAAATTCGGCGCCCTGCCCGATGACAATCGGTCCAGAACCAATAACAAGTACTTTTTTTATCGTATTGATAAGCCAAAACCTCCTATTCAATTTATGAAAAATATGTTTCCAAAACGGTGCGAAACTTCTCTGAGAACAACAAAATATCATCATCTGTCACGGTAAGCGGTGGCAAAAGTCGTACCACATCTGGTCCTGCCGTTAAGATTAATAAATTTTCCTCAATCGCTGTCTGTACAATCTCACCCGCTAAACCATCCATTTCAATCCCAATCAGCAGCCCTTTTCCACGGATTCCTTTCAGTTGTGGAAATTCATCCATAAGCTGCTTTAACTGGGTAATCAGCAACAGGCTTTTCTCTGCACTACTTTTTATAACGGGAGAATGAACAAGTTCTGTTACCGTTGCTAGCCCCGCTGTTGCTGCTAGTGGATTCCCGCCAAACGTACTGCCGTGACTGCCTGGTTGGAATGCGTTAGCAACTCCCTCTTTCGCAAGCATCGCTCCAATTGGAAATCCGGACCCCAGCCCTTTTGCGAGTGTGACAATATCTGGTTCAAAGCCATATTGTTCATAGGCAAATAAGGTTCCAGTCCTTCCCATCCCTGTTTGCACTTCATCAACGACAAGCAAAATCTGTTGATCCGAGCAAATTTGCACGAGCTCATCTATCCAATCCTGATCTGCCGGAATAACACCGCCTTCTCCTTGAACAAGTTCAAACATAACAGCCGCTGGAGGATCATACTTAAGGCTTTCCAGACTAGCATTATCGTTATAAGTCAAATACGTGAACCCTGGCAGTAAAGGGGCAAAACCTGTTTGCACTTTTTCCTGTCCTGTTGCACTTAATGTTGCCAGCGTTCTGCCGTGGAAGGACTTGTTGAACGTGACAATGGTGTTTCGTTTCGTGTGATAGGCGCGAACTAGTTTCAATGCCGCTTCATTCGCTTCTGCTCCACTGTTACAGAAAAACGCCTGATCAAAACAACTATTATCCGTTAATAAAGTCGCCAATTGTTCTTGTGCTTCAATTTGATATAAATTCGAACAATGCCAAAGTTTTTCTAATTGATGACCAACAGCGTATTTCACTGTTTCCGGAACATGGCCAAGGTTACATGTTGCAATCCCTGAGGTGAAATCTAAAAACGATTCCCCTGACGAATCCCAAACATAACTTCCTTTTCCTTGTTTAATGGCAACAGGAAAACGATTATAGGTGTTCATTAACGAAGAAGTTACGGTATCTGTTTCTGCCAACTCAATCCCTCCTCATTTATGTTTCAATTTTATCTAGGCTGAATGACGTCCCTATTTCCTCCCCTTGTAAGAGACGTGGGAGGCTGTTTGCTTCTATTCCGCTTAGAATGACGACTTCGTTTACCCCTTGTTGCAAACTATCCAGTGCTGCTTCAACTTTTGGAATCATTCCACCATGAATGTGGCCAGAGGCTATCATTGCTTCTGCTTCAGAGGTGGTCAGTCTTGTTCGTAAATTGCCTTGCATTAAAACTCCCGGAACATTTGTCATCATATACAATGGTGCTTGCAGTGCTTTTGCAACCGCAGCCGCCGCTAGATCTGCATTGACATTCCAGCGTTGGCCTTGCTTATCAATCGCAACTGGTGAGATGACAGGGATTTTGCCTTGGCTACTGATTGACTCCAGTTCCGTCGTGTCAACAGCAATAACCTCCCCAACAAAGCCAAGGTCCTGCTGTTGCGTGAATCTTTGAGCTTCTAGCAGCATGCCATCAACCCCACTTAATCCAACCGCTGATCCGCCATTCGCAATGATATTACGAACGATCTTCTTATTGACCGATCCGGATAAAACCATCTCCACCACATCTAAAACTTCCTCTGTTGTCACACGCATCCCCTCAACGAACTTGGTTTCTATATCCAGCTCCGTGAGTAATGAGGAAACCATTGGCCCGCCACCGTGTACGATAATCGGCTCAAATGGATAATCATGCGCAATCGAAGCAATGTTTTTATAAAAAGATGCTGGAAGTTGCTCCAATATACTGCCGCCACATTTAATAACGAGATAGGACATAGGCTTTCCCCTCCTCACGTGCGGTAGGAAGCATTAATTTTCACATATTCATAGGAAAGATCACAGCCCCATGCAGTTGCCCCCTGATTCCCGCTATTCAAATCTATTAAAATTGTTATTTGTTCCTTTTGTTGCAAATAAGCTTGAGTTGTATCTTCATCAAAAATGACAGGCATTCCACGATGAACAACTAGTGTGTTGCCAATGGAGACATCTACCTTATTCGTATCGATTTCGATTCCACTATACCCAATAGCACAAATGATCCTGCCCCAGTTAGCGTCCGCACCGAATACTGCTGTTTTTACAAGACTTGAACCGACGACCGTTTTACTGATTGCTTGTGCATCATCATACGTTTTTGCCCCTTTGACTCGTACTTCAATCAGCTTCGTTGCTCCTTCACCATCTCTAGCAATTTGTTTTGCAAGATTCTGACATATAACTGTTAACGCATCAACAAATAACTGAAAACTTTCCGGATCTTGTTGTGTTATCGATGAATTGTTTGCCAGCCCATTTGCCATTACCATCACGGTATCATTTGTACTTGTGTCTCCATCAACGGTAATACAATTAAACGTCTTATCCACTGCTGACTTTAGTACCAAATCCAGGGCAGCCGGTTCAATCACTGCATCGGTTGTTAAAAAGGCGAGCATTGTTGCCATATTAGGATTAATCATTCCCGAACCTTTTGCCGCACCACCGATTGTCACTTGCTGTCCGTTTATTTCTAACTGTACACATGCATGTTTTGTGAACGTATCAGTCGTTAAAATCGCTTTTTCAAAATTCTCCTGAACGGAATCGGATAAATCAATTTGTGCAATCCCTTCCGTTAGCTTTTCCATTGGCAACTGCTGGCCGATAACACCGGTTGAGTTGATGGCAACAAGATGATCCGCAATCGCTAGTTTTTCCGCAAATAGATGTCGCATGTGATAGGCATTGCCCACGCCTTCTTCACCTGTACAAGCATTCGCAACACCAGAATTAACAATTAATCCTTGAATTTTTCCCTCTACTTGAATGCTTTTCTTTGTTACGACAAGTGGCGCTGCCTGGAACTGATTTGTCGTATATACAGCCGATGTATTAGCAGGTACCTCTGAATACAGCCAGCCTAAATCATTTCGTTTCCGCTTGATCCCACAATGTAAACCGCCTGCATGAAACCCTTTGGCAGTTGTAACATCACCATCAATCTCGATAAGTTTTGATTTTGTATATGTCTCCATTATGACCTCCTTCTATGGGTAAACCGGAATAGTATCCAGTCCTGTTTTTTCATCCCAATTGTTTATTAGATTTAGATTTTGGATTGCCTGACCGGCTGCACCTTTCACAAGATTGTCAATGACCGAAATGATCGTTAACATATTCGTCCGTTGGTCAATTGAAACGCCAATATCACAAAAATTTGTTCCGTATACTTCCTTTGTTGCTGGCCAGTATTTTTCCGGTCTAATCCGAACAAAATGCTCATCTTGATAAGTTTCGTTGTATAATTGCACAACATCTGCATCTGTTAGGTGCTTATTTTTCAACGGTGCATAAATTGTGCATAAAATCCCCCTTGTCATAGGAACCAAATGGGCATTAAATGTAACCTTTGTCTCCGCCCCCTGAATTGTGGTCAATACTTGTTCTATTTCCGGTGTATGCTGGTGGCTACCTAGCTTATATGCCTTTGTGTTCTCATTAATTTCCGAAAATAATGTCCCTTGTGTCGGCTTTCTACCAGCGCCAGATATCCCCGTTTTTCCGTCAATGACAATCGGATAAGTTGTGTCAATTATGGATGCCTTAAGTGCTGGAACGATACCGAGCAGTGCTGCTGTCGGATAACAACCTGGATTAGCAATAAATGTTTTGTCCTTCAACTCTTTGCGATAAATCTCGGGCAGCCCGTACACAGCCATATCCAAAAACTCCTGCTCGGCGGGTGCATTTTTATACCATTCGTTATACAATTGCTGATCTTTTAACCGGAAATCTCCTGAAAGATCAATACACGGAATGCCTGCTTCGACAAATGGAGGAGCAATATCTTTCGTCACTCCTGAGGGCGTTGCAAAAAATACCGCATCCACCCGATTGATAATTTCCTCTACGTGCAGTTTTTCCAATGGCAACTCTAAAATATGTTGCAACTGAGGATACTGATCCGTTATTTTCTGACCTTGCGTAGAGTTGGAAACCAGTAATTCAACCGTAACCATTGGGTGATGGTGCAAGAGCCGGATCAGTTCTGCACCCCCATAACCATTCGCACCTACAATTCCTACCTTCACAACTGTCAGCCCCTTAAAAATTAATTGTGTATCATTATAATAAATATTGAATAAATATACAATAGTTATTTTAAAATATTTTAATTATTCTCTGAAACGAGAGAAACATTAACCCTTTTCATATGATACAATAAAAGACGCATTTATTTGAACATTTTATGTCTAATTGAATATGAGTTATAATAAGAGTAAGTTTATTGGAGGTGTGTGATATGTCTCTTCCGGATAAAATTATTAAAGAAATAGACATGTTAAATGAGAAGGAAAGACAAAAGTTACTCGATAAAATTAAAGATAAATATATGTCTAGAGATGTTATTTTACTGAGTGAAAATTATGCCTGGTGGGATAATGAGGAGGATGACATCTATAATGAGCAGTAAGGTGAAACAGGGTGATGTTTGGTTGGCAGATGTCCTTTTTAAGGGAACTCGTCAGACTAAAAAACGCCCTGTTATTATTGAAGGAATATAAAAAAAGCTTAGAGATAAAACTTTTTCTCTAAGCTTTGCTAACTGAGATTCATAATGTGAATATCTTATTTTTTCATTTTTAGTGTCTAAACCCACGGATACATTTTATTTTGCACCTCACAAGTAAACCCGTTAAATCTGCGAATGTATGCTTATGACCGCCTATAGTCATCCAAGAAATCCTTTTGAAAACTTGTGTGTGGCTGGTCAGCTTGATCTTGGTTTTCCAGCTGTGTAAACGGATTTTTCCCGAATTTCGTTGTCAATTCTTCAATTGCCGTATACAATTTTTCCTTTCCTGCCTCTTTTTCATAGGTAAACAAATCAAGTTGGTGTGCAATGTTTTGTTTTTCTTCCACATCCTGAACTGTAATTCCCAGTAGGCGTATCGGTTCTAAATTCCAATGTTTTTGAAATAATTCATTCGCAACAAAGAGAATATCCGCTTTTTTCTCAATATAAGATTGAAGCTTTTTACTTCGTGTAACTGTCTTGCGATCATGGTAACGAATCATGATCTGAACACTGCGCCCTGCAGCTTGCTTTCGTTTCATTCGGCGCTCTACATTGTCCGCAAGTTGCCCCATTAATTTTTGAATTTCGGTCTCATTTGTTGTATCCTCAGGCAATGTTTGCGAACTGCCAATGCTTTTGAATTCATTTACTGCTTCCGGATCCACTTGTCTTGGATCAATCCCATTTGCCCGGTTTTTCAAACGTTCGCCGTTTATGCCTAATACTTGTTTCAGCTGGTAAGCATCCCAACCGGCAAGATCTCCAATCGTCTTCACGTCAATCGCATTTAATTTCCGTGCCGTCTTTTCCCCAACTCCATACATTTCTTCAACAGGTAATGGCCACAATTTATGAGATAGGTCACGCTTTCTAAGAATTGTTATCCCCATTGGCTTTTTCATATCAGAAGCCATTTTTGCTAAAAACTTATTTGGGGCGATCCCAATACTACATGGCAGATCCAGCTCGTCTTTAATCCTGTTTTGCAGGTTTTCCGCTATTTTGATTGGGTTCCCGAGATGTTCGCATTCTGTAATATCCATGTATCCTTCATCGATTGAGACTGGCTGAACAAATGGCGTTATATCAGCGAGCATTTTAAACATTTCTCTAGAGGCTGCACGATATCGATCAAAATTGGGTCGAAGAACAATTAATTGCGGGCATAGCTTTCTTGCCTGCCACAATGTCATTGTTGTTTTTACCCCTTTAGCCCTAGCTTCATAACTACTCGTCACAATAATTCCCTTGCGCTCTTCCGGATTGCCAGCAATTGCTAGTGGTTTTCCTTTTAGCTTTGGATTATAGGCCATTTCAACGGATGCATAAAAACAATTCATATCAATATGGAAGATAACACGGCCTTTTTTCGGATACCATTGCGACATTCTATCACCCTTTACGAACGGTTGTTTCTTTTTATTTATTATAGCATAAAAAAAGGAGACTGGATATTATCCAATCTCCTCCACTTATGTTGCCAATTATTTTGCTGCCTCCTGAACAATCGCTGTAACCAATTCAGTAACTTTCACCAGTTCGTCAACTGGAATTCGTTCATTTGTCGTATGGATTTCCTCATAGCCAACAGCAAGGTTAACTGTTGGAATACCATAACCTGCAATAACGTTGGCATCACTTCCACCGCCACTTTTTAGCAGCTTGCTTTCCCGATCAATTTTTTTCGCTGCATTACGGGCAACCTCAACTACTTGATCCCCTGCTGCTTGTTTGAAACCAGGGTACATAACTTGCACGTCAACCTCTGCAGTTCCGCCAAATTCTTCAGCAGTCGTTTCAAATGCCTCTTTCATCTTCGCAACTTGTGCTTCCATTTTTTCCGGTACAAGTGAACGAGCTTCTGCTAAAATTTCAACATAATCACAAACGATATTGGTTTGTTGTCCACCTTCAAATCGACCGATATTTGCGGTTGTTTCATCATCAATTCGGCCTAATGGCATTTTCGCAATTGCTTTTGCTGCCAAGGTAATAGCCGAAACACCATTTTCTGGAGCAACACCCGCATGTGCCGTTTTTCCTTTCATCACGGTAAAAATTTTCGCCTGCGTTGGTGCAGCAACGATGATGTCGCCAACGGTACCATTGCTGTCAATTGCATAGCCGTATTTCGCATGGAGCAACGAACTGTCCAATGCTTTGGCACCAACCAATCCTGATTCTTCGCCAGCTGTAATGACAAATTGAATATCGCCATGCTCCACATTGTTCTCTTGCAATGTACGGATTGCCTCGAATATTGCTGCAAGTCCGGCTTTATCATCTGAACCAAGTATTGTTGAACCATCTGACACAATATAGCCATCTTTAATGGATGGTTTAATCCCATTCCCTGGGACAACTGTATCCATATGGGATGTAAAATAAATCGAGTCAACGCCATCCTTTGTTCCTTTTAAATTACAAATTAAATTGTTTGAACCGTGGCCAGTCTTTTCTTTACTGTTATCCTCAATCACTTCAAGTCCCAAGTCAGTAAATTTCTGTTTCAATACGTCGGAAATTTTTTCTTCATGCCCTGTTTCTGAATCAATCTGTACTAATTCCATAAATTCATTAATTAAGCGATCTTGATTTACTTGGACCATTTTTATAAAAGCTCCTTCTTGTGAAATTACAATGGAATATTCCCGTGTTTTTTCTTCGGTCTATCCTCTTGTTTATTGTATAGCATCTCTAAAGCCTGCATAAGTTTAATCCGAGTTTCCCGGGGATCAATCACGTCATCAATCATGCCAAGTCCAGCAGCAACATACGGATTGGCAAATTTTTCACGATATGTATCAATTTTTTCCTGACGTGTTTTTTCTGGATTTTCACTTTCCGCAATTTCCTTGGCAAAAATGATATTTGCTGCACCATCAGGCCCCATGACAGCAACTTCTGCATTTGGCCATGCATACACCAAATCAGCGCCAATAGATTTACTATTCAACGCAACATAAGCACCACCAAACGCTTTGCGAGTAATGACAGTGATTTTCGGTACAGTTGCCTCCGAATAAGCATATAAAATTTTGGCTCCATGACGAATGATACCACCATGCTCTTGTTTAACGCCAGGGAAAAACCCTGTCACATCTTCAAACGTGATGAGCGGAATATTGAAGGCATCACAGAAGCGAATGAACCGCGCTGCTTTATCACTTGAATCAATATCAAGCCCACCTGCCATATATTTTGGCTGGTTGCAAACAAGGCCAACTGCTTGTCCCTTAATCCGGGCAAAGCCAACAACAATATTTTTCGCAAAGTCTTGGTGAATTTCATAAAAGCTATCCGCATCTACAACTTGTTCGATTACTTTCTTAACATCATACGGCCTTGCAGCGTCAAATGGAACAACCTCTGTTAAGTCAGGACATTCAGCTGCACGTTCATCCGGTGACTGTAGTGGAGGTTTTTCTTGACTATTTGCTGGTAAATACATAAGCAACTCGCGAACCTTGTCTAGTGCCTCTTCTTCACTCGCTGTTTTAATGTGAGCATTCCCGCTTTTTGCGTTATGAATGTGTGCCCCACCTAAATCTTCAGATGAAATTTTTTCTCCAGTTACGGTTTCAATTACTTTCGGTCCGGTGATAAACATTTGGGAAGTCTCTTCAACCATGATTACAAAATCAGTAATTGCCGGAGAATAAACGGCACCACCTGCACTTGGACCCATAATCACAGAAATTTGCGGAATCACACCAGAATAAATTGAGTTGCGGTAAAACACTTGGCCATAACCATCTAGTGAAGATACACCTTCTTGGATCCGGGCACCACCAGAATCATTCAAGCCTATAAAAGGCACACCATTTTTGGCTGCAAGATCCATGACCGCGGCAATTTTTTTCCCGTGCATTTCACCGAGCGCGCCACCATAAACGGTAAAATCTTGTGCAAATAAATAGACTGGCTTGCCATTGATTTTCCCATATCCGGTTACAACGCCTTCTCCTTTAGCAATTGACTTATCCATCCCAAAGTCTGACGTACGGTGTTCAATAAATGGATTTAGTTCAACGAATGAGCCGTCATCCAACAGATAATCAATCCGTTCTCGTGCAGTCATTTTTCCTTTCGCATGTTGTTTATCAATTCGTTCATCGCCACCGCCAAGCTCTACTTGTCTGCGTTTGTCATATAGTTCGTTAATTTTATCAAAAATATCCATTATGCATCACTTCCCTCGTTCTCTTGGCACAACTCAAATAATACCCCATTTGCAGCTTTCGGATGGATAAAGGCAATTTGGCTATTATGTGCACCAGGTTTTGCTTCTTCGTTAATTAATTTAATACCACCATTTTTGTACTGCTCAAGTCGTTCATCAATATTATCAACTGCAAGCGCAATATGATGGACTCCTTCTCCTTTTTTGTCAAGAAACTTCTTGATAGGCGATGTTTCACTAAGTGGTTCCAGTAACTCAAAGCGTGTTTCCCCAATCGTTAAAAATGCTACTTTTACACCTTCTGATTCAACTTCCTCTACCGCCTCAAGCTCCAGACCTAATGTGTCCGTATAAAAGGAAATCGTATCATCAATTGACTGAACGGCAATCCCAATATGCGAGATTTTCTTTGGCTTTTCCATATAGGTTGCTCCCGGCTGAATCAACTGTTTAATATAATTCGCCAGTGCGTCTGTTGATGATCCGCTCGTAAAGATCTTTTTAATCCCTTTTTCAATCAAAAACGGAATATCTTCGCTTGGGATCACACCACCACCAACAACCGGAATATCGCTCGCATTTCGCTCTGCCAATGCTTCGATAATTTTTGGAAATAAAGTCCGATGTGCACCAGACAAAGATGACAACCCAATAACATCCACATCTTCCTGTACAGCTGCTTGTGCTATTTGGACTGGTGACTGCCGTAAACCAGTATAGATTACTTCCATCCCATGGTCACGTAATGCTTGTGCAATGACAAGCGCACCACGGTCATGCCCATCTAATCCAGGTTTTGCAATTAAAACACGTATTTTTCCCATCTGTCTCTCCCCTTTATCGTTAAACGTCACGAAGACCATTGAGCGCTCCGGAAAAAGAAGCCGATGATTTCTATCAGCATTCTCCTCCCATCAGAACGCTTTTTATTTACACTCCTACATACTCGCCAAATTCATCACGTAACACATTACAAATTTCACCGATTGTTGCATATACTCTTACAGCATCCAATATATATGGTATCAAATTTGCTTTCTCTATTTTAGCATGCTTTTTCAGTTCCGCTAAAGCCTGATCCACTTTCTCCTGATCCCGGTTTTCCCTAATCGACTGGATCGATTGAATCTGTGCTTGTTCCAATGCCTCGTCCACTTTTAATAAATCAGGATTTACTTCCTCATCCAATTTAAATTTATTTAAGCCGACAATAACTTCTTCTTCTTTCTCAATTCGTTTTTGTGTTTCATAGGCATTATGATGGATTTCCCGTTGCATAAACCCTTCTTCAACTGCTTTTACTGCCCCACCTATTTCATCAATCCGTTCAATATACTTGTTCACTTCAGCTTCGATTTGATCGGTTAATTCCTCCACATAATACGAGCCACCAAATGGATCAATGGTATCAGCTACACCACTTTCATTTGCGATAATTTGCTGTGTGCGTAAGGCAATTCGAGCAGATTCTTCAGTTGGTAATGACAAAGCTTCATCACGGGAATTCGTGTGCAAACTTTGTGTCCCACCCATCACGGCTGCTAGCGCTTGCAATGTTACGCGAACAATATTATTATCCGGTTGTTGTGCTGTTAATGTTGATCCACCAGTTTGGGTATGAAAGCGTAACTTCCAACTTTTTGGATTTTTTGCCTTGTAATGTTCTTTCATAATCTTTGCCCAAATTCTGCGAGCTGCACGGAATTTTGCGACTTCTTCAAAAAAATGATTGTGTGCATTAAAGAAAAAAGCTAATCTTGGCGCAAATGCATCAATGTCAAGTCCCGATTCCAACGCTGCATCGACATATGCCATGCCATTCGCAATGGTGAATGCCACTTCTTGTACCGCTGTAGAGCCTGCCTCGCGAATGTGATACCCAGAAATGCTGATCGTATTAAATTTTGGTACATACTGCTGGCAAAATTCAAAAATATTCGTGATCAATCGCATCGATGGTTTCGGTGGGAAAATATAAGTTCCACGAGCAATGTATTCTTTTAAAATATCATTTTGAATCGTACCGGTTAATTTTTCCAAGGGGACACCTTGCTTTTCCCCAACGGCAATATACATACATAACAGCACAGATGCTGGTGCATTAATTGTCATTGAGGTACTAACTTTATCGAGTGGAATTTGATCCAATAGTTGCTCCATATCATGTAAGGAATCAATGGCGACTCCAACCTTGCCAACTTCCCCTTCTGCCATTGAATCATCCGAATCATAGCCAATTTGTGTTGGCAAATCAAAGGCAACGGAAAGCCCTGTTTGACCTTGTTCCAGTAAATAGCGAAAACGCTTGTTTGTCTCCTGAGCAGAGCCGAAGCCTGCATATTGTCGCATCGTCCAAAATCGGCTGCGATACATCGTTGGCTGGATTCCACGTGTATAGGGAAAGGAACCAGGATATCCCAGTTTCTCTTCGTAAGCTTTATCCTTTTTATCCCTATACAACCGATCTACTTCAATGTCAGATGAGGTTGTGAACGTATCTTTTCGTTCCGGAAAACGTTCAACGGTTTTCTCAACGTGCTCCATCCATTCTTTTTCCTGATCAGATTGGAATTCACTTTTCGTCATTGGGTAGTTCCTCCTCTAGGCGTTGTTTCTATTTTCCTTATTTTTTTTATACTTGTCCAATAGTCATTTTAACGATAAAATACAGGTAGCATGTGGGAGTGAAGGAGGAGTAAAAGTTGGCTACAAAACAAGCAAATAAACAAGCGCCAAAGAAACGTTCAAAACGTGACAGACGATTTAGATTAGTTGTTTATCTTATGATACTTGCTATGGTTTTGACATCGCTTACAACAGGTTTGGCAATGTTCCTATAATAAAAAAGGTTAGAAGACTGGTTAATCAGCGGATTGCTGAGATCCAGTCTTTTTATTTTTCCGTACGACATCACTCGTTTTGAATTTCTTTTTCAAACGTAAATAATCCTCAATTTCATGCAGCAGTCGGAATAAATTAGCCCTCGTTTCAAATTCCTCTCTTGTTACTGGAAGCGGTTCCTCGTTAAAGGATTTGCGTATATCATCCAATTCATCTAGAAACAAGACTGCTGTATTACCAGGATGAACCGCATTTGCCAGTTCTTCAAAAAAACTCGCAATTGGCTCCGATGCTGAATCTGTATTTGGTAACCTGCTCACAAGCGGCAGCATTCGTTGTAATAATTCAAATTGTTTCGAACGCATCGTAAAATAATCATAATATGGATGCTTGTTGCGAAATAAATGGTTTTCCCTATCACGTGCCACCAAATCATTTGCCTCTTGCAGCGTTTTTTCTGCCTCCGTTAATTCCTTGCCATCCCATACTTGATTTTTATCCCGTATGTATAATGCAATTTCCAGCAAAATTGCTTGGAAATTCTGCTCAAGCTTGACTTGTTTCTTGTATAATTCATTATCTAAGCTTGGCATATATAAATTTAGTAATAACCCAGTCCCTACACCAACTAGAATTAGTAAAAACTCTTCGATAATAAATGTAGTCGAAATATGTCCCGCACCATACAGTTGTAAAATAATAACAGAGCTCGTTGCGATGCCAGGTGATATTTTCAAAAATACGGTTGCTGGGATAAAAAATGCTAACATAATCCCTACTGAAATCGGATTGTATCCTAGTGTTTCAAAGAAAACATAGGAAAATATAATGGCTAATGTACAAGCCAAAAAACGATGCCAAGCGCTTAGGACAGATCGTTTCCTGGAAGGTTGGATACATAATATCGTTAAAATTCCAGCAGAAACATAATTCGTTACACCGACCAATTGAGCCAACGTAATTGCAATGGGAGTTCCTATTGCTGTCTTAATCGTTCGATAGCCAATTTTCACAATAAAATCTCCCCTATTAAAAGCTGATATAAGAAAATTGAAATTGTCTGGAATCGAATTTTGATTAAAATGGGGCTGACCCGGTTTACTTGAGACAGCCCCATCAAAACTAGGATAGCCTAGTATAAATTATACTTCCTCACAATGTTCATCAAAGATATTTTGAAGCTTGCCCATTACGGAAACTGCTGTAAAACCTTCTATGTCATGGCGTTCAAGCATTGTCACGATTTTTCCATCCTTTAGAAAAGCGAAAGATGGTGATGATGGTGCATACCCTTCAAAATATTCTCTGGCTTTTTCTGTTGCCTCGGCATCTTGACCTGCAAAAACGGTAACCAAATTATCTGGTCGTTTATCATAATTGATCGCATTTGCAGCTGCCGGACGTGCTACGCCGCCTGCACAACCGCAAGTCGAATTGATCATTACCAATGTTGTACCTTCACGGTTAAGTGCGTCGTCTACTTGCTCTGGCGTTTTTAGTTCTTCATAGCCAGCTTCCATTATATCTTTGCGAGCAGCGTCGACAACGTCATTCATAAATAGATTGAAATCCATCTGAACATCCATCCCCTTAAATAATTAAGTATTGTAAAACATATTCTTAGCTTATCAATTTTATCAACAGATTTCAATTCAAATAGATTGTAGGTGCCAATCATTTAGTAAGGATGTTTCATAAATGATTGTTGTTTTTACACAATAGATAAAATGCGACGTTATTTGAGACGATGATTGGCGCTCTTACACCGCTCCGGAAATACACTTCGCTTTCCGGGGGCGGCTGTTGAGCCTCCTCGTGCTAACGCACTGCGGGGTCTCACCGATGCCTCTCTTCCCCCA
>NZ_JBSVKG010000029.1:0-41570 GCF_054048505.1 Virgibacillus sp. FSP13
CTTATTATTCGGCGTATACTGATTTTATCAATAGTGGGAATAATACATCAGCTAATAAACCCTAATGAGGCCTTGTTGGTTTATGCAATTATGGGAATTCCTATTGTTTTCTTTGATAAAATTCCAAAAAGGTTTAATCTAATATTGGGTATAATGGGTATTATTATAGGGAGCTATTTTGGTAATAAAATACTTATAACCTTACCCTTAATGATGCTGGGATTGGCGTTTGGCCAATATCGTGTATTTGAATCTTATATTAAAAATCGAAAAAAATGGATATTGTTTGCTGTTATTTCATTTGTTGCAACTAGTATACTCGTTGTTTATCTTTGGCAAAAGGCACCTGCTGGTGGGTTGATAACCGGGATGGAGGGATACGAATTAACTGAAGCACAAATAGAATCGAATATTGATTTTTATAACTTCGCGGACTTGGCTTTAGCATTCGCACCATTCTTTTCCGTTTTTTACGTTAGTTTTCTTGTTGTGATTGAACCACTGATAGGGAAATTGTTATCACCATTAAATTCATTTGGGCGAATGGCGTTTACAAATTACATTGGCCAATCTGTAATATTGGTTATTTTATTAATTTTTATTCCAGAAGGCAGGATGGTTTCATATTCTGTTGCAACCATTACTAGTGCTCTTGTAGTGATAGTACAAATCGTTGGTTCGTCATTATGGCTCAAGTTATTCAAGTACGGTCCTTTAGAATGGCTTTGGCGTTGCGGAACATATGGAAAATGGCTTCCCATACGAAAAAGTCAGACGCTATGAAAAGTCTTAAATATTCATAACTTATACCCGCTAGTATTAGAAAGGATTGTTCAATTATCTGGGCACAATTCTCTAATAAGAATTAACATCCATTGTGGAAGAAATGGGTCAGATAATTGAATTAGGTAGGATAGAATAAACATAAAAATCCTCGAGAAGAATACAGTTTTTTAGAAAGCTACACGGATTTACAGGCCCCCTTATATTATAATGAATTAAATAAGAGAGTTGTTTTTGTTGCAATGAGTCGCGCTACTATCTTTTTATCTGTAGCATTGCATGTAGATACTTACGATAAGTTTCAAAAATAATTACTATAAAGCAATACCCCGAATAATTTAATATTCACTAGCTTTATAATGAAAGAATGATGGAATGAAAAAAATTATTTTAATTATTTTTCCAATAATTTTTATATTAGTTGCTCTTATTATAAATGATATTTACGGAGACCAAAATCAAGCTATATATGTAGCTTTAGATGGTCATGATCAAAATGATGGGTCAAAATCAAAACCTTTTCGTACTATTGATAAAGCAACTGTTGAAGCAACAGCGGGTACAACGGTTTTTATCAGGGAAGGAACTTATCATGAAAAGCTAATCGTTAAACATGGTGGGACAAAGTCAAAGCCTGTTATTTTTAAACCATATAAAGAAGAAAAAGTTGTAATTAGTGGCAGTGACCTAAAGGATGTGGAAGGGGACACCTCCTTAGTGACGGTAAATAATAAGAACTATGTAAACATTAGTGGATTAACTATACAAGACTTAACTACTAATTTAGCAAACGAGACAGTAATGGGCTTCTATGTAACAGGTTCAAGCAGTCATATAGTATTGGAAAATAATCATGTACAAGGAATTGCAACCTATGCAGATGAAGGGAATGGTCATGGGATTGCTATATACGGAGATGGTGAGATGGAGGATATCCAAGTTTTGAATAATACCGTGGAAAATCTAAAACTAGGCTCCAGTGAATCTCTAGTGCTTAATGGTAACATTAAAGGTTTTAAGGTTGAAAATAATATAGTACGAAAAAATGATAATATCGGAATTGATCTAATTGGTCATGAAGGTGTCAATGATGATGAAAAAGTTGATTATGTTCGTAATGGAACAGTGAAAAACAATACTATTTATCAAATATCTTCATATGGTAATCCAGCATATGGAGAGGATTATAGTGCAGGCGGAATCTACGTAGACGGTGGGAAGAATATAGCTATTGAAAACAACACCATTTATAAATGTGATATCGGAATTGAAGCTACCTCAGAGCATGCTGGAAAATATGCGGATGAAATAAACATAAATAACAATATAATTTATGACAATTTTTACACAGGGATTTCGATTGGCGGGTATGATAAAAATCGAGGAGGCACTAAAAATTCGATGATTTCCCAAAATATCATTTATAAAAATGACACCAAGGGACTAGAAGGAGGACAAATTTTATTACAACATGATATTAAAAGTAATGTAATCGATCGAAATATATTGACTGCTGGTCCCACTCGTCTATTTATAGCTAACTACTTCACAACCAATAAAAATAATAAACTAGAGAAGAATGTATTCCATAAAGAAGATGAAAAGGTTGGTATTTGGAGCTGGAAGGACGAAGAGTATACCTCATTTATGCAATTCAAAGTTGCTTCCGACAGTGATGAGAAATCCAGTTATTTAGATCCAGAATACAAGAATGAAAGTAATTATGATTTTAAATTGAAGAAGGATTCCCCCGCAAAGGAAATTGTAGAATAATGATATACATATCAGATATTTATTTATAAAGATAGTCCACACCTCTATTGGAGATGTGGACTTCTTTTATGATTTATATTCGGCAAGGATATGATATATTGTCACATCAACATACAGTATTCTTGATGTGAAAATAGCTGTAGATCGTTCATATCTTCACTATACGACTCGATTAATAAATATTCTTGTCATGAAGGATATGAGTGGCAATTTTCGCTGCCTTGCTTCCAGTAGATTGCCCGTTTTCATTTTGAATGTTAACCGCAAAATAGTAAGTATGGTCAGCTTTTTTAACGAAGCCAATAAACCAACCGTTCACACTTTTTCCATTGACTACTCCCGTTCCGGTTTTACCGTATAATTGGGTATCAGTTTGCTTATCAATTAGAAGAGCTTTTTCTATTGTTTGGATATTTCTTTTTTTGAAGTTATATTTGTTTTCTCTCAGTTCGGATAACAACTTCACTTGTTCGATTGGTGAAATTTTTAATGAAGATTCCATCCAATAATCATTCAGGCCAGCTGAGAGATTTGCGTTTCCATAATTAATTTTATCAAAACTATGTTGTAGGTGATCTAATCCAAGTTCTTGATCGATATCTTTGAAATACCAATTCACTGATTGACTCAGCGCTGTAGATAAGGTTTGATTTTTATTCCATTCTTTATATGGCTGAATAGTACCATCCCAATTTCTTTTGTTGTTGTTCGGGGTGATGATATTTGCTTCTAACGCGAATAGGGCCGAGTAAATTTTATATGTGCTGTCAGGAGACACCCGTTGTTGACTCATCTCCTGATTATAAATTTGATATTGCTTGTTTGAACTATTGTATAAAACAAAACTTCCATCATAGCCATCAAAATAGGAACTAAGGTCTTCATAGACTACATTTTTTTCGTTAGAGTGATAGACATCGTCTGAACTAGCCACAGCAGCAGTCATTGGAGTTAGGATTAATACAACCACTCCTAACATAGAACAAATCACTTTGCTTTTTCGTTTTAAATGGAGGGTCTCTTTTGAATAGCTGGCGATACTTATAATTCTTCGTTTTATTTGCTGTTTCGTACCGCCAATTCCAGGTGCGAGCTGTTTATATGACCTATTAGAACTTTTATCTGCAAAATGAATAATGGTTTGCCCGTATTCGATATAGCCTTTTTCACTCAATAAATTTAACACGGAAGCATCACAAGCTAATTCTCGATCAACGCGCAGTTTATTAAATGCATACCATACTAACGGGTTAAACCAATAAATAGTTTTTAACATCCACATAGCATAATTAACCAATACATCTTTGTTTTTCTGATGATTTAATTCATGTAGAAAAACGTATTTTAATTCATTAACCGTGAATGTTTGCCGGGTCTCTTTGGGAATGATTATATAAGGCCGAAAAAGTCCTAGCGTTATTGGGGACTTTAATAGGGAAGTTTCTCGTAATTTTATACTTTTCTTCACTCCCACCTCTTTAATACAGCTTTCTAACATTTCATTTATTTGATTATCTTTAATGGCAATAGATGCCTTTTTTAATTTAGTAATCTGGTATAATGAATAAATAATTGTTCCAGTAAGCAAAATTATCCCAATCAGCCACATACTAAAAAATACAATATATACGATATCCAGTGATGTTTTATCTACAGATAAAGCAAAATCGTGTAATAAATTGGTGTTAGTCCCTGAAGAGGCACCGGCATGTCCTGTACCTAACCCGTTTGATGAAGCATCTTTATTTTTCCAAAATAGATTACTGAAAAATTTTGAGATGTATCCACCTAAGTGAAATGAATCCCAAGGGATAAGGAAACCAATAAGTGGTATAAATAAAAAATACCAGACCTTATAATGCGCCTCGATAGACAAGTGCTTTGAAAATACTTTTTTAAAAAGAAATATGAATAAAATGAGCAGGGAGACGATGGCTGTACTTACTAATAATCGAAGTATAATCGTGTCCATTATTGGTCGCCTTCTTTCGTATCCCTCTCAGATAATATCTGTTTCAACTCGGAAATATCTTCGTCAGACAGTTGATCATTTTCTATGAAATTTAGAACCATTGAATTTAATGTGCCACCGAAAAACTGATCAAGGAACAGCTTACTTTTTTTCTCTACGAATTCATATTGTCCAATACGTGATTGATAGACATATGCACGACCGACTTTTTCTGCTTTTAATGCGTTTTTCTTTTCAAGTCGCGTTAGCATGGTTTGAACCGTGTTTGGTTTCCAGTCAATTTTTTGAAGTACTTTTTCTACTACCTCAGGAGTAGAAATCGGCTCATACTTCCATACAACTTTCATTACTTCATATTCAGCTTCTGATATTTGTGGAAAATCTTTCATCATGTTCCCTCCTGCTTCTACAACTGTAGTAATTATTATAGCATGCAGGGACAAATCCTAAAAGTATACGCTCATAATCTATATTTAGGAGTTGAGGTCAAATTACCATCTGTTTAGTCTTTTTCCGAATTCTTTTCCTTTTTTAAGTCAAAGTACGCTTTAAAAATGCCTTTGGCGATATTGTGTTTAGGGGTGGACCCCAATCCTTTGCCGGTATTTGGAACTAGAACAGCGATGGCAATTTCAGGATTATCAAAAGGGGCATAAGCAACGAGTGAATGATTTTCTGTATCCGCTACTTTCTTACCCTTTATATATATTTCATTTTCTGCGGTCCCTGTTTTTGCAGCGAGATTATAAGATGTATAGGGAGCCTCATTAAAATAACTATGTGCTGTTCCATCCGGGTTTTGGGCAACACGACGGAATCCTTCTTGAACCCGTTTGACATACTTGTCAGCCATTTGAATTTTATTTAAAATATCTGGATTAAAGGTTTGTTTTATTGGCCCAGGATGATCTTCAGCAACGGGTTGTCTAACTTCTTTGAGAAAATGTGGACGTACTCGATAACCATCATTGGCAATAGTTGACACGTATTGTGCTAGTTGTAATGTCGTGAATGTATCATAGTTACCAATTGCAAAGTCTAAAAGATTACCGGCTTTGGGGTGGTTCCCTTTATAACCTGTCGCTTCATATGGAAAATCAATCCGTGTCTCGACCCCAAGTCCAAATTGACTAAAGTAATTGCGCATCTCTGTTACGGCTTCTGGATGGAAGGTTATTTTTTCACCTGGTTGATAATTATATTCTCCCCCCATACGCATGGCGATATGGAACATGTAAATGTTGGAAGACACTTTTAGAGCATCGATATCGTTTAATGTCCCCAATCCATGTGGTTTCCAGGACTTCTTAGGTGGGGTGCCGGCAATTTTTATAGGTTCATCATAAAAAGTAGTTCCGATATCAATCACACCTGACTGAAATCCTGATAATATTGTGGCACCTTTTACGACGGACCCAGGTTGTCTAGCATCGTACATCACTTTATATTCGGCGCTCTCATATTTTCCTTTCTCTTTATCATAATGCTGGCCTGACATAGCTAAAATGTCACCTGTTTTTGGATTCATTGCTACAGCCATGACATCCTGCAAATATCGATTGGCATGTGGGTCTTTGCTTTTTGAAGTATTCAGTTGTTCCTTTGTAATTTTATCGACACGTTTCTGTAATTCCATGTCGATAGTGAGTACTAAATCATTGCCTCGTTCACCATCGACAGTCTTGGTTGTATCGACTATCTCTCCTTGTTTATTCGTTGTATATTCGATTTGTTCTTTCTTTCCCCGCAAATAATCTTCATATTGTTCTTCTAAACCACTCTTACCGACCCGGTCATTACGGTTATACCCTTTAGCAAGATACATGCTTAGCTTTTCAGAAGGGATGCCTTGTTTTTCTGAGGTGACCGATCCTAATATACTTCTGAACGTATCCTTGAATGGGTAGGACCTCTCCCAGTCAGTCGTCGTATTAATTCCGGGTAGCTCATCTAAATGCTCGGAAACCTTGGCATATTCTTCAAAGGTGATATTTTCATTTTTAATGATTTTTGGTGTCAGTTCGTATGCTTTATCCATTTCTTTTTTTATTAACATAACTTGCAAATCTTCTTCAGAAAAATGACTAATTTCTTCTTTTGTAATTCGATCTAAAATCGTATTATATTGTTCTGTGTTATCCATATTAGAGATTTCTTCCTCAGACAGTCTTTGACTTGCTTTTTTTTGATGACGCAAATACCAATACTCCCTTTTGTCACGATTGGTAATTGTTTTTAGTTTACTTTGTTTCGTTTCTTCATCATACATGGTCATGTATTTGGACAACTTCCGGGCAACCTTCAATTTATCCTCCGCTTGAACGCCTTTTGGGGGAATATAGGTAATGGCATATAACGCTTTGTTATCAACGATGATGTTATGGTTTCGGTCATAGACTTTCCCGCGTGGAACGGGAAGTTTAATTGTATCTTTAACCGTACTATGAACTTCATCTTGGTATTCTTGTCCATTTAAAATTTGGACAGTACCCAATTGAATAATGAGCGCAGTGAACAGTAGGAAAATAATGAAAAACAATAAATTTAAACGAAAAGGAAGTTGTGCTTTCTTTTTTCTTTTCTCTTTCATGGTCATCCACCTAAATTTTTTAATAATATGGTTGTAACTTTTTTTCGATATGATTCCTGTTATATTGTTATCGCTTATGAAGATATTCGTATAAATTATCTATAAATGTTTTATTCAACTGGGTTGCAGAGTTTCCCGGCGAATAATCTTCTACCAGTGAAAGAAGGATGAAACTATCTTGCTTCTTTTCAAATGCAAGTAGAAAACTATTTTCCACACCTTTTTCTCCTTGGCGCATTTTTAACTCTGCTGTCCCTGTTTTGGCAGCTAATTCGTATTTCGGGCTATATAAAAGATGAGCTGTTCCATTAGGGTCATTGACTACCTCTGTTAGATGATGCTTCATTTCTTTCGCCGTTGAGCTAGTAATAGCCGATTTTGTTTTAGGTTTGCTATCATCATCTATTAATCTCGGGTAAACAATATCCCCCTCATTTTGAAAGATAGAATACATAGTTATCTGCTGAATGAGTGAAATTAATAACTCGCCTTGGCCATACGCGGTATCCGCTAAAAGTATGTCAGAATCAAATGTCGAGTTATTTGAAATTTGCGCTGGCTCCATGGCTATCGGTAAATCGAGCTCCTCTTCAAAAATAAACTGATCAAGGCCATTTCTAAACGTTTTTTCACCCATTTCAAGAGCCTCTTGTGCAAAATAAATATTATCGGAATAAATGAGCGCTTTTTTCATATCTACATTTTCCACATCGGAAACTCGTGTGACAGAGTAATCTCCCCAGGATTTATCTTTCTTCCAGCTCAAACCATTAATTTTTCTCACTTAAATGAGCTGCAGCCTCTTTTAAAGGATAATACCGACGTTTTGTATTTTGAAAGGTAATCCCGGGTATTTCTTTCGCTTCACTAGGATCAACGATTTTGAGAGGAACAAATAAATCATCTTTTATCCAACTTTGGTTTAATTTTTGATTAACTTCATCAACTGATATGTCCAACTTCTGACTTATTGTCTGGATTCTTTTCTTTTTTTCATGACCCTGTTTTAAGTCATTTGGTACAATACCGACCGATTTCTTTATTTATCGCTAGTCCATTTCCCAAACGGTCCTTAATTTCTCCTCGTTCTGCTTTCAATACTCGATAGGAAACCTTATCTTTACCTTCCATACCAGGAAGGATTAATGAAGGGTCCCATGTTAATAAGAAATCACCATTTGCTTTTTTTATTTTGGTGTGATAATCCAAGTTCTCCAATTTACCTAACGGTGTGGTAAAGCTTAGGCGATAGGAAAAATCGTATTCATTGCCATTTGTTTTTTTAACATTAACCTTTGAAGCGTGTATATCTGAAATTTGAATTTCGTTAAATATTTGCTGATATTTCTTTATAACTTCATCCAGGGAGTATTCCAAGGAAGTGTATGATTCTGGCTCTAGCACTTCACTAAAATTTTCATAGTTTTTATTCTCGATTATTTGAATGAAATTTTCCGTTACCTTATTAGCTTCATTATTATCACGATTAAGAACTATTTTATAAAAGGTAAAACCGCCGCCACTTAGTAGAACAACAGCAATGATTATCTTAAGAATAAAAGAGGAATTAATCCTCTTGGTTTTGCGTTTAATTATATTCTTCAAGTTATTCACTCGCTTTCTAGTATTTATTAACTACACTTGTAGTATTAAAGGTATTAAAAAATGTATTTTACCGATATCAACTTTGAATAGTAATCTGTAGTTCGTTAATCTTCACAAAATCTAAAGCTTTTGAGATTGTTTGGGTGGATATGGCACACTTTGTCTGACTTATATGACGTAATACATTTAAAGTTACCAATGGGGATTGGCTCTTTATATTTATTAACTACAACTATAGTAATAAATACTACAGTTGTAGTTAATAAAAGTCAAGCTAAAATTTATAGTAGTTAGAAACAATATAGAAGGGTTAGGTTAAAGTGGATTTAAGACTTACTAAAAAAGGTTACATAAAGTAGCCTTTTTTAATATTTTAGTTTGCTAGTCTTACCACAGTTGTGGATTAATGCTCTAAGTATTTACAGGGGAAGGTGTTTTATTAGCATTGAATAGACTAAACAGTTTTATTTTTCTCTTCAGAAGAAATAACCTCTCTTGCTATTTCTATGAAAGATAATATGATTGGTGAAAGCCACTTTTCTTTATGCCATGCCATATGGGTATATACCTGCATGTCTGAAAGGTGCCAGGGGAGAGTAACAAGATCACCTCGTTCAATCTCGGCTTCCACTGTGACTTCGGGAAGAAAGGCAATACCTATTCCTGAAATTGCACATTGTTTAATGGCTTCGGCATTTTGAAATTCTAAATAAGTAATACTATCAATACCCTTTTTCTCAAACGATCGATCAAACATGGTTCGATAGGGACAGCCTTTTTCATTCACTAGAAACACCTCTCCATGAAAGTCTTCTTGCTGTAATTTGATTTGGTTTGCAAGTGGATGATCAGGAGCAACAAACAATTGGAACGTTTCTTCTAACAACGGTTCGACAGCAAGTCTCGTTGAGCGTATAGTTTCGTCCAGCATGAAAACAACATCTGCATCTCCATCAAAAAGTGTTTGCTTAAGTTCTTGATTCGGGATAGAGCGGAACATTAGACGAACTTCCGGATAACGAGAACGAAATCGTTTAAAGACAACTGGGAGACGATAGGCACAGAGAACTTCATTGGCGCTTATCGTAAGGGTGCCGCGAACATTTTCGTTGTCATGAACGGTACTACGAGCTTCGTCCAATTTGTCTAGAACACTTTGGATATGTAATAAAAAACGCTTGCCCGGAGATGTCAGAACGAGCTGCTTGCCTAAGCGGTCAAAGAGAGGAACACCTAGCTCGTCCTCCAATGCTTTTATTTGCATTGTGACATTGGAAGGGACGTAGTTTAGTGCTTCGGCCGCCCGAGTAAAATTTAAAGTTGAAGCAACCGTACGAAATGTAATTAGTTGTCGTAATTCCACCATCATTTCCTCCTTACACTTTCAATAATATTGAATTCTGTCTTTAATTTTATTCACTTTTATTGAAAGTAACACAGCTATATACTAAATACAAGAAATACATTCTTAATGTCTGTGTTTCATTTTAAAGGGAGAGATACGAATGATGGATTATGAAGTTTTTGATTTAGGAGATGTAACCTTGCAGTCCGGAGTGACGTTACCGAATGCATTTCTTGCTTATAAGACTTATGGGCAGTTGAATGAAAATAAAGATAATGTCATTGTCTATCCAACTGCGTTTGGTGATCAGCATGTTCAAAATGAATGGTTGATTGGAAACGATATGGCATTAGATCCAAAAAAGTATTTCATTATCGTTCCCAATTTGTTAGGAAACGGGTTATCTTCGTCTCCAAGTAATACACCTGCGCCATTTGACAAAGCAAATTTTCCTCAGGTAACTATTTATGACAACGTAAACTTCCAGCATCGGCTAATCACCGAAAGATTTGGTGTTAAAAAAATTGCACTTGTAGTTGGATGGTCAATGGGGGGCGTTCAATCATTTCATTGGGGTGCAATTTATCCTAATATGGTTGAACGAATTGCGCCTTTTTGTGGAGGTGCAAAAACTTGGCCACAAACATACGTAGTTCTAGATGGAATGAAAGCTGCGCTCTTGGCTGCAATTAAATTCGATTCAGATAAACTAAACGAGTTAACATCTACAGACATGCGTTCGGTTGCCCGTGTTTATGCGGGGTGGGGATTATCACAGAGCTATTACAAAGAAGAGTTGTATCGGAAAATGGGCTTTGACTCGTTAGAAGACTTTGTGGGAGGTGTCTGGGAAAATAGCTTTATGAAGATGGATCCACACAATGTCCTCGCAATGTTATGGTCAGGGCAACATGCAGATATTAGTGCAAACACTACTTATAATGGAAATTTTGAGGAAGCACTCAGAGGCATTAAAGCACTTGCCTATGTAATGCCAGGAAGCACTGATCTCTTCTGTACGGCGGACGATAACGAATATGAAGTGAAACATATACCTCATGCTGAATTGATTTCCATTGAATCGATTTGGGGCCATTTTGCTGGCCGCGGAATCAATAATGCTGATAATGAATTTATTAATGATAAATTAAAAAACTTATTACAAAAGTAATCATAATTGAAATGAAAAGAGTGGTTTACTAGATATATAGGAGATTTAGATCGTTTTCTTTAAAGGATTGAGAAAGAGGAGGATGAACAGAAACTCATGGATACACATGCTTAAGCGTGTGTATCCATGAGTTTCTTATTGAAAAGCGTTTAGTATAATTTTAGAAGCTTTTGCAATGAGTGAATCATCATAGTCAGCATTCTCTGTATTGTACCGAGTCATTATTGCAATGATGATTGGAGCTTTGTTTGGTGGGTTTACAACTGCAATGTCATTTCTTGTTCCATAGTTTCCAGCTCCACTTTTATCCATAACTATCCAATCTTCAGGAGCACCTGCACGTATTAATGAGTCTCCTGCTTCATTGCCTGACAACCAATCCATAAGTAATTGACGCTTGTCTTCTGGAAGAAAGTCACTTTGAGTAACTTTCTTTAGAGTGGTTGCCATAGCTTTTGGTGTGCTCGTATCACTCTCATTCTTTGGGGAGAATTCATTCAGTTCAGTTTCGTAGCGTTTAGGCTGAGTAACATCATCGCCAATTTTATTTAAAATCGCTGGGTCCTCCGAGAGCCTCTAGTAGAAGATTACCAGCAGTGTTATCGCTTTTTCGGATAGCCGCTTCACTAATTTCTAATAAGGTCATTCCACTATCCACATGTTTCTCGGTAAGTGGAGAATGGGTTACTAAATCATCTTTAGTATATGTTATGGTTTTTTTAAGATCTTTTAAACTATTCTGTTTCAGCAACATCGCTGCTGCCAAAGTTTTGAACGTGGATGCATACGCAAAACGCTCATCTGGGTGATATTCAATCGTTTGGTTCGTTTCCGTATTGATTGCATAAACACCAATGTGGGCATCATATTCATCCTCAAGTTGTGTAACATTATCTTCTATATTGATAGGTGGTTTTGATTCATTATTTACATCTTCACAGGCGGAAAGCGCAGTTAATAACACTAATGTTATAGACAAGATAAACAAGCACTTTTCAAGTTAAAAAAAGGAAAAATTAAACCGCCATTTGATAAAATGTCATCTGATGATTTCCTTTGTTAGTTATATCAAAGGAAATGCTTCCAATACCACTTATAATATAGTGAGCAACCGAACTCCATAAGAGATGCCTAAATAAGTTCAAAAAACAAGAAACTTTTAATAAATAGGTTTTGAAGATAGGATAGGGGTGGATAATGGGAGGTATTATAGGACTTTTACCTTTTTCTTTTCATAGTATCGATACTAATGGTTATTGCTGTAATCATAGTCATGTTTTTAGGAAGTAAGTAATATAAAAGGGGGCTTCTAATCGATAGCCCACTGATATTATGTTGTTTTTGTTATTACGTTTTACAAAATAAATTATACATTTTGAACCTTATATTCACGAGGGCGGTTTTATTGTCTAATTAGAGGACAGATAGCCAGCAAAGAAGGTAGTAAATGATGAGGCGGATAAGATATTTATCTCTGATATATTCTGGTCTAGTTTTGTCGCTAAATTACAGTACAAAGCTGACTGGTATGGCAAATCAATCATAAAAGTTAACAGATGGTTTCCATCCAGCTAGATATGTTCTGAATGTGGACGTCAAGACGGCAAGAAATCGTTTGAAATTAGAAATTGGTCTTGTCCCATTTGCCTTGCTCATCACGATAGGTATATTAATGCCAGCAAAAATATATTAGCTGAAGGATTGCGCAAACAAGGGTCAACTTAAGGAAAAACCATCAAGATCCGCAGGGACTGCGAAGGTAGATCGGTCAATAAGAGAAACCTCTGACTATAGTGTATGTCGCCATAGTTAAGAAGGCTTTGTTCCCAAGAATCCTCTACTTCAACCAGAGCATAAAGTTGATAAGTTGCGAGTAGTTCAAGACGTTTTCTAAAGAATGGCTTTTCTTGGTGATTAACGATAGATGAATTAGTATGTTGAATGAATAAGTTTGTAGTGTGAATAAGTAACAAAAAGGTAACAGGAATGAACAATAATACAAAATCAAACATAATCATTTTTGTTAGAGAACGATTAAAATCATTGAGTTAAAGCCATTTCACAATTAATCAAAGGCCAAAAAACGGCTCACAACACGCCGGGCATGATGTAATACCGCTAAATTATAAAATGAGAGGCCACTCATTAATTCAACTGAATTTTTGCGTGACCTTTTTACATTTATATATTGTGCAGTTTATATCTATTGTGAAGTTCAAAAGAAATAAATATTACGGAAAGGGCCTTTGCTATTTTAAAAAAACTTCAGGACTATGCCCCACGCTTCTTCATTTATCAAAATCTGCTACTTTGACCAGTTGTTTACCAAGATTTGCACCTTTAAATAAGTCAAGAAAAGCATCAAGAATATGATCGAATTCCTCTGTAATTGTTTCCTCATATTTAAGTCTACCTTCTTTTAACCAAGTTGCTAGTGCGGTTCTACCCTCCTGAAGTCGTTCGGAATAATCTCCTAATGTGAAGCCTTTCATAAGTGCACTTGTTTTAATAAGTGCACTTTGAACACGTGGACCTATATCGGGTTCTACATTATTGTATGAAGAAATTGCCCCACAAACAGCTATACGCGCGAACTTATTAAGAAGTGGGAATACAGCATCTGATATCTCTCCTCCAACATTATCATAGTAGACATCAATTCCATTTGGGCATGCTGTTTCTAATGCGCTTGGTACATCCTCTTCTTTGTAGTTAATGGCGGCATCAAATTCTAATTCATTTACCAAGTAGTCACACTTTGCCTTTGTACCTGCGATTCCGACAACCCGTGTTCCTTTGATTTTAGCAATTTGTCCAACCGTTGATCCAACTGCACCCGCTGCTCCTGAAACAACAACAGTTTCGCCGCCTTTTGGTTGACCGATATCGAGAAGACCAAAATACGCCGTTAATCCGGTCATTCCAATAATACTTAGATGTGCGGTAACTGGTGCAAGATCTGGGTTGATTTTTTGAACTGCTTTCTCACTTGCAACAACATATTCCTGCCAGCCAAGGTTGCCGATAATGACATCGCCTTTCGAAAAATTGTCTGATCTTGATTCGATTACTTGGCCAATCATTCCACTTGTAATAACCTCATCCAGTTTAAATGGAGCAACATAGGATTTAGTATCCTGCATTCTGCCTCTTAAATATGGATCAACCGAAATATATACTGCACGGATTAGCAGTTCGCCATCATACGGCGTTTCAATAGGTGCTTCGGAAAAATCAAAGTCCTCAACAGTTGGGACCCCAACAGGACGTTTTGCGAGTTTAATTTGCTTTTGCATTTGCTTCATACTTTTACCTCCACTTAATAAAGACCTTTTTACTCTATATATAATCACACCCTACCATTCATGTTTAAATAAGGTCAAAGTCTTTGGCTGGGTAAAGGTAATATTATTTTTTAGTGAAGTGTATTGCAACAATTGCGGTCCCAAAGAGCAACAATCCATTCGAAAAACAGCCCAAAATAATCACTCATAATAGGCGAATGAATAGGATAATAAAGAAATAATGAAGGAAAAGGGGATACGAAAAATGTACAATTATAGTTGGGATAATCCAAATCCATCTTGGAATCCGAATTGGCAAAACCCAAATTGGGAGAATCCGAATTGGCCAAATCCAAATTGGCAAAACCCAAATTGGGAGAATCCGAATTGGCCAAATCCAAATTGGCAAAACCCGAATTGGCAGGATCCAAATTGGCCAAATCCAAATCAAAACCCGTATGGATTTCCTCCAAATGAGGCTCATTGGTATCGTCAAATAACAATTGAAGAAGCAATGAACATAGCATTGCAGCAAGTTCCCGGGCAAGTAGTGAAGGTGGAGTTAGATTCAAAAAATGGTATGCAGGTTTATGAGGTGGAAATTATAACATCACAAGGCAGTAAATATGAAGTCGAAGTTGATGTGAATACTGGTGGAATTGTAGATATAGATCTCGATTAAAACATAGTCGGTGTACCAAAAAAAGTATGGAAATCACCTATAACGAGTAGTGAGACCTGAAGATTGAATGCCTACCTATTGTTCGGTGATCTGAAGTAAATTAAAAAACCGTACCGCATGGAATTGCCAACATCCATGCGGTACGGTTTTTATCATTCAATGCTATGCCTCTTGCTCATACAACACTGCTGCTCGTTTTCTCTTTCGTAAAGGCAGCATGTTAAAGATGATATTTAGTGTAATCGCCGTTACGCTTCCAGCTACAATTCCATTACTTGTTAGGATTTGAATACTTGCTGGAAGGTTGCTAAATAAATCTGGAGCAACTGTTACACCAAGTCCGATTCCTACTGAACAAGCAATAATCATAGAATTTTCCTGTGAATCGGTTATAATTTTACCGAGCATTTTAATTCCTTGCGACACGACCATGCCGAACATAGCGATCATAGCCCCGCCTAATACGGAAGATGGAATAATCGTTGCCAGGGCCGCAACTTTAGGTAAAAAGCCAAGTGCCACTAACATCAGACCAGTAAGTAAGATGATTTTTCGGGAACGTACACCTGACATTTGCAGTAACCCGACATTTTGTGAAAATGTTGTATATGGAAACGCGTTGAAAATCCCGCCTAACACGGCCGCTAGCCCTTCAGCCCGATAGCCTTTTGCCAGATCTTCTTCCGTTAAATCCTTTTCACAAATATCACTTAAGGCAAAATAAACTCCCGTTGACTCTACTAACGAAACCATTGCAACAAGTGTCATCGTTAAAATAGCAGGCCATTCAAACGTCGGAAAGCCAAAATGAAATGGTTCCACCATATGGAAAAAGGTTGCTTCTGTTACAGGTGAAAAATCAACTTTTCCGATAAAAAATGCAACGACCGTACCAGCCACAAGGCCAAGCAAGATGGAAATAGATCGAATAAAGCCAGTAGAGAATCGATAAATAAGAATAATTAACAATAATGTCCCAAATCCGAGCAAAACATTTGCAAGTGATCCAAAATCACTTGCGCCGTCACCACCGCCCAAATTGTTAACAGCAACGGGGATAAGCGTAATCCCGATAACGGTAACAACAGACCCTGTCACAACTGGAGGGAAAAATTTTACCAGTTTACCGAAAAAGCCGCTGATGAGGACAATGATTAATCCAGATGCAATAACCGATCCATATACGCCTGATATACCATATTCTCCGCCAATCGCAATAATCGGACCGACAGCCGTAAACGTACAGCCAAGCACGACTGGAAGGCCAATCCCGACAAACCGATTGGTCGTAATCTGCAAAATCGTGGCAATCCCACACAGTAATATATCAATCGAAACGAGATACGTTAATTCGTTTGCGTTAAAGCCTAGTGCACCGCCGATTATTAATGGTACAATAACTGCTCCTGCGTACATTGCCAATAGATGCTGAATGCCCAAGGTTACTTGTTTAGATGCATTTTTCATTACGCGTGAACCTCCTTGAAAAATTCGACCTGCCCATTTTTTAATGACGCAATGTTCGCTAGGGATTCAACACGTATACCACGATTGCGAATCAGTTTGCCACCTGACTGGAATCCCTTTTCAATAACGATTCCAATGCCTGCAAGCGATGCTTCTGCTTGCTCCACAATTTCAATTAGTCCAAGTGCTGCTTGTCCATTTGCCAAAAAGTCATCCATAATTAGTACAATATCATTAGGCTGAATAAAATCCTTGGATACAGAAATGTCATTCGATTCATCTTTTGTATAAGAATAAACACTTGCCGTATAAAGATTATCTGATAATGTTAATGATTTTCGTTTGCGGGCAAATAGGACAGGTACTCCCAAAACAAGACCAGTCATTGTAGCGGGTGCAATGCCAGACGATTCAATGGTTAAAATTTTCGTTATACCGGCATCCTGAAAACGTTCAGCAAATTCCTCTCCAATTTCTTTCATTAATTGCGGGTCAATCTGGTGATTTAGGAATGAATCTACCTTTAGAACGTTGTCTGAAAGTACGTTACCCTCTTGGTGAATTTTGTTCTTTAATGTTTGCACAATCTATTCCCCTTTCGTTAATTCGGCCTTGGGAATAAATAAAAAGCCCGAAGACCGTGCATCCATTCATGTTATGAGTGGAGCAACGTCCTTCGAGCTGTAACATCGAAAGAAATAGAAAAGCAACCATGTTCAAGTTGTGAAGCATGATTTTTCCCGTTCATTGCCACCCATAGTCAGTTTGTTTACGGCAAACCGGTAGAAACTTGCAGGCCATATCCCTGCGATTATATGAGTGAATGCGATTGTAGAATGGTCTAATTATAACACGAAATGCATTAATTTCAATGGACAATTATTATCATTCTAGCACTTCACTTAATTTGTTAATCCATTCCTGTCTTTTGTTTACCCTGAATTTAATTCGTTCATCATTTTTAGTAATAATGATAAGCTTATTTCGTAAAATTAAAAAATCATTTTTCGTCTCAAAGCGTTTTATCGTTTCAAGTGGGATGTACGTTTCACCCGATTGGATGTTTAGCTTATGTGGCATGTGGTGTAAAGCTTTGTTGGTTAAGTAAAGCACGCCGCCAACACCTTCTAATTTTTTCATAGCATTTGCCCCACTTTTAAACAAGATTTCCCCTTCTATCAAAATAAAGTCCCCCCATAAAAGTTTATATAACAAACGAAAACACACCCCTAAATTGCGGTGTGCTATTTTGCATTATGTATACATTGTATCGAACCTAGTCAATTATTCCAACAAGAGGGAGAGGGCATTTTCACTTCAATTCCTTTATTTCACATACCCTCACCAGACTCACCAGCATTGACCTTTAGTAATATCCAACGAATGATGAAACCAATGATGATTCCAATCGGTAAAAATAATATCGGTAACCACATTGGACCGATAAGTACACCAAATAATGTTACAGTTGGAGAGAGAATTAAGCCGACTGTAACAAAATAAGCAGAAAACACAAACGGCATAAAAGAGTAAGGCTTTTTTCCGCCTCCTACATCTTTATATGCGTCCCATATTGCAAAAAAATACAGACAAGGATAAAACATAAGCCATTGGTAATTCGTTTGATCGATCGCTTCCTGAATTCTTCCATGGAAGCTTAATACAATTATGGTATTAAAATTGCCCATAACGTTAACTAAAAATTCTAATCCAATTAATACGAGACCTTTTACATATTTCGAATTTAACAATTGTCCAAACCCCGGAAAGGCAATACTCCATAGCAACATTTCTGTACGGTAACTTTTACTGCTTTTTCTTTTTTGCACTCGGCAGACCTATTTCGCCAAATCTTTTCGATCCGCTGCTATCGGAGGTTGTTCCATCCAGCCATTATCGATCATAAGTTTAGCCCCTTCGTTGGAATACTTGGCTATTTCTGCCATTAACCGAGTATATTGGACGCCTAAATCATGTCTGGGACTTACGGACATAGATGAACCATATTGCCCCATACCGGAAGCAATAAGTGTTGTGATCATAACCATCATCAGCTTATCAGAGAATGGAGCAACGGTTGATTTTGTTACTTCGGAGGTCATGAGACGGGATCCGTCAGCAAGTAAATCCTCGCGTAATATAGATGTAAAAACTTCAAGTTGTTTTCCAGAGATCTCTTGTCCTTTTTTAAAAAACTTTCTTACTTCCTTTGATTTGGCAACTTGGGCAAAACCGGTAACGATTGCCTGTCCCAATGCATTGCGCTTTGCATTTAAAACGAGTGCAGTGATTTCAACCCCAAGCAGTGGTCTGCGGTCACCAAACCATCCAGTTAAAAAGCTGTTTTTCGTGACAAAGTCGATTTGTTGTGCCTTAGGAATTTCCGGATAACTAATTAAAAGTCCCTTTTCCTTGGCAACCTCTTTTACCTTTTTATTCATTTCCTGTGATTCCGTTACGGCCTCTGTGAAATAGCTAATTAAATCATCCCGTTCAACCTGTGACAGGGCCAATCCATAAATTGCTAAATGAAAATTGACCATATTTACCATCATTTCAAGGTAAATTCGGTCAGAGAAAAGTCGTGGAGCATCCAAATTAATGTCCTTTTCTGTAAGACCTTGTGGAACTGGATAGTTTTCTTGTGTAAATATAGCTGTTAATTTCTCCTTGTGCTCTTGGGATATACGTAGAACATGTTCAAGGATGGTACGAATTTGCTCATCTTCTACATTTGATAAAAAATGACGCAGGCCGCATATTGCCATCGTATCATTTTGGTACGATGTCCAAAGACTGGAAATCTCTGCTGCTGTTAGCTCTACATGTTTTTCGTTGCTTTCCATTTTATTTCTCCTTTCATTTGTTTGCTAATTCATTGCGATCAACCATACGTGGCGGTTCCTCCAACCAACCATTGTCGATCATAATGTTGGCACCATCCTCAGAGTATAAGGCAATTTCACCGCTAAGACGTGTATAATGTGAAATTAAGTCCCGTCTAATGTTTGTTGAGATACTCATTCCGTAAAAACTAATCCCGAGTGTAATCATGGCAGTGACATGAGTCATTATTAGTTTGTCGGAGAATGGTGAAACAGTAGATGACTCTGTTACCATTGCATCAGATCCCCCTGGTACAGGTACATTACCTTCATTTAAAACGGAACTAAATACATTGATATGCTTCTTAGCAATTTCAATTCCCTGAGTTATATATTTTGTTACTTCCTTCGACTTGGCAACTTGTCGGAAGCCTGTTAATGTTGCGACTCCTAAGCTGTTGCGTTGGATATTGGAAAATAAGTTGGCGATTTCCAATGCAGTTAATGGTCTCCGTTCACCAAACCAACCTGTCAGAAAGCTTTGTTTTTTAACAAAATCAACTTCTTTTGGTGTCGGAATGGTAGGAGGTCGATTGTATAGTCCCTTCGTTAATGAAACTAATGAAGCTTTTTGATGCAGCGCATTGTATTCTCGAAAACCTTCCGAGAAAAACAGATAAATATCTTCCCGTGTTGACATGCTTATTGCTTGCGTAAATGCCCCCATACCAAGCATTCCCATTTGAAAAATATATTGTAAAAAGAAATTGTCCGAGTATAGTCTTGGTGCATCCACATTGACATCTTCGTCAGTAAAGCCAACTGGTAGCGGATAATTTTCCTTTTCAAATAGTTGTTTCAGTTTTCCCAAATGGGACTCCACCATTGTAAGGGCATCCTGAACAATAGGTTTGATTTCTTCGTCTTCCACTTTTTCATTGAAATACTTCATCACACAAGTCGTTAAACTAGCATTCTGATAGGCACCCCAAATTTGGGCATGTTCTGCAGACGTTAGGTTTATTTTCTGATCCATTGATTTGTTATCCTCCTTAAATTACCTTAAGTATTGTTAGTTTCTCGATTATTGGGTTACTTATACACGATAAATCCTGAAATGTTGCCTTTGTATAAAGAAACGTAAAGAGGGAAAACAAAAGGGAAACAGCTTATAGTGCGTGTTCAAAAAGTTGCCAAATTAGAAGCAAGAAGATCGAGGCGGCGTAGTCTTGAGGACCGGAGTGTAGGCAAAATCTACATGAGGACCGCAAAGACAAGCCAACGAAGAGATTTGCCGCTTATCATTTGGTGACTTTTTGAACAACTTCTTATTGTGATCGTGGGGGATTATATGTCATTCGGTTCATTTTTTAAACGAAATAAGAAGAATCAAAAGAAAGAGCAGCAGAATAACCAAGAGAATTTCTTTTCTGAAATCGTAAACCAGTTAGACACCAATATGGATAACATTGAGAAAATGTTAGAGAAGCCAAATGATCTGATAATCCGGAAATTTACGATACGAAACTCCAATCATAAGGGTGCAATTGTTTGTATCGATGGACTAGTAGATTCTAATGAAGTACATAATGATATTCTGCTTCGGATTCAAGGTGTGACGGAACGAAAGGAATTACCTGATAACGCTAAGCAACTACTAGAGATCATTTTTCAGGAAATGATTTCGGTAAGCGATATTAAAAAGGGGAACACCCTTGATGATGTAACGAATGCAATCCTTTATGGAAGCACAGTTTTTTATTTGGATGGTATTGATGAAGTGCTCATTATGGATACAAAGGGTTGGGAAAGTCGCTCGATAGAAGAGCCGGTGACAGAACCAGTTATTCGTGGGCCAAGAGAAGGATTTGTGGAAAACATAAGAACAAATATGGTGCTCATTAGGCGTTATATTCGTGATCCTAATTTACGATTTAAAACACATAAAATCGGACGTCGCTCTAAGAAAAATTTGGTTGTTACGTATATGGATGGAATTACACATCCAGATATATTGAAGGAAGTTGAACGAAGGCTAAAGACAATTGATATGGATGATGCACCAGAATCAGGTTTTATTGAGCAATGGATGGAAGATAGTTTTTTATCACCTTTTCCGCAAATGATGAACACAGAAAGACCGGATAAAGTATCACTCGCATTACTCGAAGGAAAAGTAGCAATTTTACTAGATGGAACACCAATTGTTTTGATCGTACCCTTTAATATTGGTGATGCATTGCAAACACCTGAAGATTATTATGAACGCTGGACAGTTGGAACACTACTAAGGTCATTACGATATCTAGCAGCATTTATCGCAATGTTTGTTCCGGCCTTATATATTGCGCTCACTTCCTTTCATCAAGGAATGATTCCATCTAAATTAGCTTTCTCGATAGCTGCCACAAGAGAGGGGGTCCCATTCCCAGCGTTTGTAGAGGCGATTCTTATGGGAGTGACAATGGAGTTGTTACGTGAAGCTGGAGCTAGATTACCAAAAACGATCGGCCAAACAATCGGAATTGTCGGTGGGCTAGTTATTGGTGATGCGGCAGTACAGGCAGGTGTTGTTAGCCCGATCATGGTTATTGTTGTTGCTCTAACAGCTATCTCTTCTTTTTCTTTGCCAGCGTATAGTGTAGCTATTTCATTTCGGATCATTCGCTTCGGTTTTATGATAGCTGCTGCAGTGTTTGGACTTTACGGGATTATTCTTGCGTACATTATGATCAATATCCATATCGTCAATTTAAAAAGTGTTGGTGTGCCCTTCTCTGCTCCCTTTGCACCAAGCTTTTTTAAAGATTGGAAGGACCTTGTCTTACGTGCGCCAATTCAAGTGTTAACGAAACGCCCACAATACCTCAATACAGTGGATCCTGAATCTGCAAATAAAGGGGGAGAAGGATCATGAAATGGTTCGAATATGGCGACGAAAAAATTAGTCATCGGGAAATTTTAATCGCAATTCCTTCCATGGTAATTGGGGTTGGAATTCTTTCGCTGCCGAAGGAGATTGCTGCTGTAACAATGGGGGTGGATGGTTGGATTCCACTAGTAGCAGGTGGGATCTTTATTACCTTTATCACCTGGATGATGGCTAAATTGGCAGCAGGGTTCCCTAACCAATCATTTCTTTCTTATGCATCGAAAATTGTCACAAAACCGATAGCAATCGTATTCACATTTATTTTTGCAATGATTGGTCTTATGTTGGCAGCTTATGAAGTTAGGGAAATATCGGATATTGCTAAACAATATTTATTTGATCGAACACCAGTTGAAGTCGTTGCTCTTACCTTTTTGCTCGTCGTGGTCTATGCAGTATCGGGTTCAAGGGCAGGTATATTCCGCTTAAACATGATGTTTTTACCAATTATCATATTGATCGGGATTGCCGTACCGATGTTTAATTTGGGGTGGTTTTCATTTGATAATCTGCTACCTTTTTTTCAAACAACGATGGGTGGTTATAAAACTGGTATCACAACTGGCCTAACCTCTTACATGGGGTTTGGTATTATTTTGTTTTATATATCGTTAGTAAGAAAACCAGAGCGAACACCGAAAATGGCAGTAATTGGGACGTGTATTCCAATCGTACTTTATATCTTGCTTTTTATTACGTGTATCGGTGTGTTTGGTAATTCGGTTACATCAAATCTCCTTTTTCCAACAATTGAATTGGCAAAAGAGGTCGACATACCTGGTGGATTCTTTGAACGATTTGAATCCGTATTTTTTGTTATTTGGATCATGGCTATTTTTAATACAACGGTAATGTCCTTTGATATTGCTGTATTTGCATTAGGTTCTATTTTTAAACATACACCAAAACTGAAGTTAATTTTTATTTTGTCACCTATTGTATATATCATGGCGATGTTGCCGAAAGATTTAGTGGCCGTTTCCACATCTGGAACGGTATTAAGTTATTTTGCAGTCGCTTTTACGGTTGTAGTTACTATTTTATTGAGCTTGATCGCCAAACTAAGGGGGTTAAAACAAGTTGATTAAACGAAAAATAATGTTTCTCCTATCGAGCTCATTGATTTTGTTGTTAACTGGCTGCTGGGATCAGGTAGATATTGAGGAGCGCGGGTTTGTTGTTGGGTCAGCTATCGATATGACTGAAGAGAAAGAGAGTGGCGGATACGTTTTATCGTTAACCAATCAATTTGTTGTGCCTGCGGGTTTGGGAGCACCAATGCAAGGTGGTGGTGGACAGAAGGCATTTAACAACATATCAGCATCTGGTGAAAGCATGTTTGAGATTTCACGAGCAATGGCTGAATTAACAAGTCGAGCGCCATTTTATGAACATGAAAAAATTATTGTTATTTCCAATAAGGTTGCCCGTACACCAGACTTGTTCGGCAGCATTATGGACTTTTTTCTTCGTAACCCAGAGATGCGCCGGAGTATCAAAATCATGATTTCAGATGGAAATGCTAAAAAAATACTGGACACGAAACCGGAAAATGAAAAGCTGCCTGCTATGTATCTTGATTTAGTAATGGAGAACAGCTTTAAAACAGCAGCTGAGGTTGAACCGGTAAGGATTGGCCGAGTGCATGAATATTTATTAGATGAAACAAGTTACGTCATCCCTAGGGTAACTTCAGTTGAGAAGAGTATAAAGTACGATGGAGTTGCGGTTTTTCAAGGTTATGGTAATCGGATGGTTGGCATACTTAGTGGGGAAGAAACGAAGGGACTAAATCTTATAAATGGAGAAGTACAGGAAGGAGCAATAAAAATTCAATTAGATGAAGAAACGATTACATATGAGATAGAGGACCTGAAAAGTAAGATGGAGCTGGATGCGAAAGATATCAATAATGTGAATGTTTCTGTTTCCATAAATGTAGAAGGCGCTATTTCCGAGACTTTTGGGTCGGAAAATCTTTTGCAAAGAAAAACCTTAGCTGAAATCGAAAAACAGGTTGCCAAAGAGATTGAAAAGAAAGCCAATCGTACGATCAAGAAGACACAGAAGGATTTAAAGACAGATGTTTTTAGAATCGATGACATGTTGAAACAAAGACATTATGACCAATGGCTAAAGATTAAAGAAGATTGGGACCGTGGAGAAAATTATTTTTCCAATTGTACGTTTCATGTGTCTGCAACAGCTAAAGCTAGAACAATGGGATCCGTCAATGAAACAAAAGATTAGATGAAATGGGTGAAAAAGGGATGTGGAAGGATATTCTAGGGCTTTTAAATGAAACGACGTTAATTGTTTGTGCAGTATTAGCATTTCTCGTTCCATTTATAACGTATAAAATTAATCGCAAGCTTCACAATTTTGGTGATCCTCCATGGAAAAAAGAAGAAAAGGGAAAAGATGAGAAATCCTAGTTGGGACAACGTATAAAACCTTTCCAAACAGCAAACAATGGATGTAGCAATTATTTTAATAATCAAAAACTACCTATAATTGTGCTTTTACTTCATCGTGTATTTTTAGTATAGTTAAGATAGGCAAAGTGAACAGAATTTGCTGTTTAGGAAGGGGTTCATAACGAGATGCAAGAGACGATTATGTATAATGAAAAAATAGAAAACGTATTATCGAATATTAATAGAGTGATGATTGGTAAGGATGAGGTAGTAACACTAAGCTTGGTAGCGCTCCTTGCTCAGGGTCATGTGCTACTTGAAGATGTCCCGGGTGTAGGTAAAACGATGCTTGTTCGCACATTGGCAAAATCATTGGATTGTGAGTTTAGTAGGATTCAATTCACCCCTGATTTATTACCGTCAGATGTTACCGGAATATCAATCTATAACCCGAAGGAACTAGAATTCGAGTTTCGGGCCGGGCCGATTTTAGGGAATATTGTACTGGCTGATGAAATAAACCGGACATCGCCAAAGACGCAATCCTCTTTGCTAGAAGGGATGGAGGAAAAGAACGTGACAGTTGATGGCAACACGATCCCACTTAAGCAACCCTTCTTTGTGATGGCAACTCAAAACCCGATCGAATATGAAGGAACATACCCACTGCCTGAAGCACAGCTTGATCGTTTTTTATTAAAGCTGAATATGGGATATCCGACATTGGAAGAAGAAATGGAAATTTTAGAACGAACAGCAACGCATCATCCGATTGAAGCGATTAATGCTGTTATGACAAGAGAGCAATTGATTGAAGCGCAAACAGAAGTCCAACAGGTTTATATCGACCATAATGTTCAGCGTTACATTGTCAATCTAGCAACGGCAACAAGGAATCATCCCGCAATTTATCTTGGCGCAAGCCCGAGAGCGTCTATCGCATTAATGAAGGCAGCGAAGGCATATGCATACATTTACGCACGGGACTATGTTGTACCTGATGATGTGAAATATTTAGCTCCCTATGTTTTAGCACATCGGATTATCTTAACATCAGAGGCAAAATACGATGGACTTTCCAGTGAACAAGTCATTCAATCCATCATAAGAAATGCGCATATCCCGATTCGAAAGGAATTTCGTTAATGAACAGCATGATACGTTTTATTGGAAAGCTCCTTTTTAACGTCTTCTTGCTACTGTTGCTATATGCTTTTGCGATGTTTCAAGGTGGGTTTGTCAGTTGGTTTTTATTTTTTGGTTATCTACCAATCTACCTTTATCACATTGGGTTGCTCCTTTATCCAATCCAGAAATGGCAGGTTACGCGAACAGTATCCCATCATATTGTCCGGTCCGGTGACACGGTTACAGTAAACGTTAGGATGGAGCGATCCATTCCTTATCCGTTGTATTATTGTGTCTGTGAAGAAATTTTCCCTGAATCATTAAAAAAAGTTGATAATCGCATGGAGAAATACCGTCATTTGGAACAACCGGAAAAATTAAATTATAATCGGATTATTAAAAAGGTTTTATTTCCGGGATTCCGTCGTGTCATCGAATGGAATTATCGGATTGAACAAGTACCACGGGGTGAACATCAATTTCAGGCAATACGGATTAAAACAGGCGATTTATTCGGTTTTATTAAAAAGGAACACGTATTTAAAGCAGCAAATCAATTCATCGCATATCCGAATGAACGCCCGGTCAGGATGGCGGAACAGATTAGCAGCTTTGAACAGGGAGCAATTGCTGCGAATACCTTGAATTTAAAAAATACGAACGTTGCAACAGGAATTCGCGAGTACCTTCCTGGTGATAAATTTTCCTGGATTGATTGGAAGCAAACGGCAAAGAAAAATACGATGATGACAAAGGAATTTGAACAGGAAAAAAGTACGGATACACTGTTGGTTTTGGATAGTTGCTCTTACGACGGAATCAATATTTTGGCATATGAAGCGGCAATTGAAATAGGTTTGTCACTGATGGGAGCAATCAAGCAGCAATCGCAAGCAGAGTTTGTGACAATTGGTAGGGAAGCCAAACATTTTCCATTTCATCAGGATCCAACCCAAAAAGAGTTGCTGATGCGACATTTAACAAAGGTTCAACCTGATGGGATTCATCCATTCGCAGTAAAACTAAAAGAAGCATCAATGAAAATGGCAAATGGTGTTGTCATGATGGTAATCACAACACATTTAGATGATGCGTTGAAGGAGACGCTGCAACAAATTAGGCAACGTTCTAAACATGTCATCGTTATTTATGTGCAGACAGCGGCACATATAACCAAGCATGAACATCGCCTGATCCAGCAGCTTCAATTTAAAGGTATTGTTGTAAATGTGGTGAGTGAAGAGCAACTGGTGCAACATACGGTGGAGGTGAGTGTGTTATGAGTTTGCGCACAACTAGGAAAATACCATTTATTTACACCTCCATTCTATATTGCTGCGGATTTTTCATGTTTCTAGAATGGTTATATCCAGTTGAACAAATTACCGATACGCGTAATTTGTCTATTTTTATTGTGTATGCGGCTTTTTGCTTTGTCATTTCAATGTTTCAGATGAAATGGTGGCTTTCTTTTTTTATGAAAGGTGCTGCTATGGTACTCATTTTGAATCACTTATTTATGACGTACACATTTCTGAGTGGACAATGGTTTGAAAGTCTTTATATGGAACTTGCTTTTAACTTTCAATCACTAGTCAACCAGAGTTGGTATAATCTAACTCCACTGTTTCGTAGTTTGTTATTTTTACTGTTGATTTGGCTAATGAGTTACTTGTTATACTATTGGTTTGTTTATATGAAGCGGATTTTCTTGTTTGTGCTGTTGACGATTATTTATATAAGCTTGTTAGATACGTTTACGGCGTATGAGGCAGACGAATCTATTATACGAACATTTATTATTTCTTTCATTGCGCTTGGGTTGGCTAACCTTTTTAAAGTAATGGACCATGAATCAATTCGCTTTGCCTGGATTAAAAAAACATCGGTATGGGTCCTACCAATCGTTGCAGTTGTTTTGTTTTCAACATTGATTGGATATGCTGCACCGAAGTTCGATCCACAATGGCCGGATCCAGTTCCATTTCTAAAAAGTGCCGCAGAGGGAGCAGGCGATTCCGATGGAGAATCCGGTATTCATAAAGTTGGCTATGGGGAGGATGATTCGCGCCTAGGTGGTTCGTTTATTCAGGATTACACTCCCGTTTTTCAAGCAGCGGCAAAAGAAAAACATTATTGGCGAATTGAAACAAAAGACGTTTATACCGGAAAAGGATGGGAAAGGTCTTCAGAATCAGACTATCAAATGCAACAAAATGGCTCCATATCATTGGAAACATTTGATAAAAGTGTTGAAACAAAAAAACAAAAAACCATTGTAGAATTTCAGGGCAACACGGATATCGATAAGTTGGTTTATCCATATGGCGTACGTCAGGTCGATGCGAATACGAATGCCGACTTCTTACTAGATGCAAACTCTGGTGAAATTCGCACACAAGTGGCAGGAAATGATGTAAGCCTGAAAAATTACACTATTACGTACGACTATCCATCATTTGCTATCGATAAATTGCGGCAGACAGGAATGAAGGACCCGAATAGTATTAATGAACAATATACCCAATTGCCTGAAGGATTACCTGCACGAATTGGTGAACTTGCCAGGGAAATTACGACCTCGCAGAATAACCGGTATGATAAAGCTCGCGCTGTTGAGGAATACTTTGGCCGAAATGGTTTTACGTATCAAACGAAAGATGTACCGGTTCCTAAGGGTAATCAAGACTATGTGGATCAATTTTTATTCGATTCACAAGTAGGTTATTGTGATAATTACTCAACATCAATGGTTGTTCTATTACGTACGCTTGACATCCCAGCACGTTGGGCAAAAGGTTTTGCAAGTGGTGAAAAAGTGGCGGAAGATGTTGGAGAAACAGATGATTCTTATGATGTGTATGAAGTGACAAACGCGAATGCCCATTCATGGGTAGAAGTATATTTTCCTGGAACAGGCTGGGTACCATTCGAACCGACTCAAGGCTTTTCTAATCTAACCGACTTCTATGTGGATGTAGACAATATGGAAGAGCAAGAAGAGGCGGTTGATACACCGCCAGAACAACAGGAGAAAGAAAAACCAGAAGAAGAAATGAAACAGGAAAAAGAGAAGGAAGAAGATACCACAGCCAGTGCGGCATCCGAAAAAGAGGATGTGAAAATAAACGGCTGGTATGTTGCGGCGGCTGTTATTGTTCTATTGATTATTGCAGCTATTATCTATTTGTTGCGATTACGGATCAAAACGTTCTTTTTATCAAGGAAAATCAACCAGCAACATAGTGGAGCAAAAACGTATCAAGATGCCTATCATCATATTTTGAAGGTTTTAAAACACAATGGATTAGAAATGGAACCAGGACAAACGCTTCGTGAATATGCTGCTCGAATTGATGAGCGTTATGGCACAAACGAGATGGGGCAACTTACAGCGTACTATGAGCGGATGTTATATAATAATGAAATGAATCAAGTAGAAATGAAGCAACTGAACGAATTATGGAAAGATTTAATTAAACGGATAATGGCTTGACCATGCTGTCCGATGTTAGTAGAATAAGAGAATATTAAGTGCAAAAGTGGAGGCGCCAGTTTAACGACGTATGGACTGGACTGAACCGCAGGAGATAAAGGAAACACTGTGAGCAGAAGCGAGCAGATGTTGACTTATCGGACGGAGGTGAAGGAAGTCCACTAGTCGTTGGGCGCCGGAACTGGCCGATTGTTTGCTTGTTGGAAAAATTGAATATTTTTACGCCGTTCGTATATCCTCGATAATAAGGTTCGAAAGTTTCTACCGGGGCACCGTAAATGTCCTGACTATGAAGGCGGAATATCTATATGGTTCGGTTTATGCAACCTGGATTTCTGCCTTTTTGTAGCTTTGGGGGATACTCTGAGATACAATTTGGGTAGAAATTCAGGTTTTTTTATTAGGCGGGCGATAATTTGGAGAAGACGCGCAACTTGTGCACAAAAGTCGCGAAACTCGGGCCGAAAGCGGCGCAACTCGGGCCAAAAGCGGCGCAACACGGGCCGAAAGCAGTAAACTCGGGCCAAAAGCAGCGCAACTCGGGCCGAAAGCGGCGCGACTCGGGCTAAAAGCAGTGAACTCGGGCCGAAAGCAGTGCAACTTGTGCACAAAAGTCGCGCAACTCGGGCCGAAAGCGGCGCAACACGGGCCAAAAGCAGCGCAACAGGGACCAAAAGCAGTACAACACGGGCCGAAAGCAGCGCGACTCGGGCTAAAAGCAGTGAACTCGGGCCGAAAGCAGTGCAACACGGGCCAAAAGCGGCGCAACTCGGGCCGAAAGCAGCGCAACTCGGGCCGAAAGCAGCGCAACACGGGCCGAAAGCGTCGCAACACGGGCCGTAAGCAGTACAACTCGGACCAAAAGCAGCGCAACACGGGCCAAAAGCAGCGCAACAGGGGCCGAAAGTAGTACAACACGGGCCGAAAGCAGCGCACCTCGGGCCAAAAGACGCGCAACAAGTAGCACGAAGTAGACAGTAACAGTAGGAGTGAAGACATGGATAACAACGAAATGATATTGGTATTAGACTTTGGTAGTCAATATAATCAGCTGATCACCAGACGCATTCGGGAATTTGGTGTGTATAGTGAGCTTCATTCACATAAATTAACTGCTGATGAAATTAAACAAATGAATCCTAAAGGTATTATCCTATCCGGCGGTCCACATAGTGTATATGATGAAAATAGCTTCCGCTGTGATGAGAAGATTTTTGATTTAGATATTCCGGTTTTGGGTATATGCTATGGTATGCAATTAATGACATTGCATTATGGCGGGCGTGTTGAGAAAGCTAAAAACCGTGAATATGGCAAAGCACTTATCGAACTTAGCCATGATGCACTACTTTTCAACGGTACACCAAAGGAACAAACGGTGTGGATGAGCCATGGCGATAAAGTTATGGAAGCTCCAGCATCATTTCAAATTGATGCCACAAGTCCTTCAACGCCGATCGCAGCAATGAGTAATGCTGAACATAAATTATACGGCGTGCAATTTCATCCAGAAGTTCGGCATTCGGAATATGGCAACCATTTACTAAAGCAATTTGTCTTTGATGCATGTGGATGTGCAGGTGATTGGACAATTGAAAATTTTATCGACATGGAAGTTGCAAAGATTCAAGAAAAGGTTGGCGATCGTAACGTATTGTGTGCCATGAGCGGAGGAGTTGATTCGTCGGTTGTTGCTGCACTTATTCATAAAGCAATCGGTGACCAGCTAACATGTATTTTTGTTGATCATGGGCTACTTCGGAAAAATGAGGGCGATGAAGTGATGGAAACATTTGCGGATGGCTTTCACATGAATATTATTAAAATTGATGCCAAAGATCGCTTTTTATCGAAGCTTGCAAATGTAGATGATCCTGAGAAAAAGCGCAAAATTATCGGAAATGAATTTATTTATGTCTTCGATGATGAAGCTGCAAAATTAAACGACATCGACTTCCTTGCCCAAGGAACATTGTATACGGATGTAATCGAAAGTGGGACAGAGACAGCACAAACGATTAAATCCCACCATAATGTTGGCGGCCTTCCGGAAGACATGCAGTTTGAATTAATCGAACCGTTAAATACATTGTTCAAGGATGAGGTACGTGAGCTTGGAATTCAGCTTGGCATTCCGGAGCATATTGTCTGGCGCCAACCGTTCCCAGGCCCTGGTTTAGCTATCCGTGTTCTTGGGGGAGTGGACGAGGAAAAACTTGAAATCGTCCGTGAGTCTGATGCCATTTTACGCGAAGAAATAGCAGAAGCAGGTTTAGACCGTGATATCTGGCAATATTTCACCGTACTTCCGAACATAAGAAGTGTTGGTGTGATGGGCGATGCGCGGACATATGATTACACAATCGGGATTCGAGCCGTTACATCGATTGACGGCATGACGTCTGATTGGGCGCGAATTCCGTGGGATGTTTTGGAAAAAATTTCGACACGAATGGTTAATGAAGTAGAGCACATTAATCGAGTTGTGTATGATGTAACAAGTAAGCCGCCAGCTACAATTGAGTGGGAATAAATACGAACAATTTTAATATAGTTCTAATTAATATTCGGTTTTTATTGACTGCAGTTAACTGAAATAGTAAAATAGCATTCAGTAGGGGTGTTATTACCCTTCAAAGCGAGACAAAAAAATTAAATAAAGCAATGCGTATAATTTGGAGGATAAGGCCCAAAGTTTCTACCAGACCACCGTAAATGGTCTGACTACGCAGGTTCCAGTAATGTTAGCAGGATGTTGAACACACAGGTGAAATTGATTGTGTTCACGTTCTCTTTCCCCTTACTCTTGCTTGCTAGTCTAAGTGTGGCACTTTTGGTCAATGATCAAAAGTGCCTTATTTTTTTGATTTTGAGGAGGAACAGTCATGAAAAAGTATTTCCGATTTGAGGAATTAGGCACAAATTATAAAACCGAATTTATGGCGGGGCTAACGACGTTTTTGGCAATGGCCTATATTTTATTCGTAAACCCGGCGACACTTGCGTTAGTGGGTATTGAGGAACTTCCAGAAGGTGTAACCCGTATCGATCAAGGTGCTGTTTTTACCGCTACAGCCGTTTCTGGTGCTATTGGTTCATTATTTATGGGGATTATTGCGAAGTATCCGATTGCTTTAGCGCCTGGGATAGGATTAAGCGCATTTTTCGCTTACACAGTAGTACTTGGCTATGGTATTCCATGGCAAACAGCATTATCTGGTGTATTGGTTTCAGGACTTATTTTTATTGTATTAACATTAACTGGTTTACGGGAAAAAATTATTAATGCGATACCAGCTAATTTGAAGTTAGCAGTTGGTGTTGGGATCGGCTTTTTTATTGCTTTTATCGGATTTCAGAATGCAGGCATTATTGTTGGCAGTGATTCAACGTTAGTTGCGATCGGTGATTTGACATCGCCAACCGTATTGCTTGCGATATTCGGTATTATTATTTCAGTCATTTTACTTAGCTTAGATATCAAGGGCGGTATCTTTTATGGGATGATCCTGACAGCTATCGTAGGTATTATAACTGGATTGATTGATCCACCATCAGGCCTTGGTGGTATTGTGGGAGAAGTACCAAGTGTAGCGCCTACTTTTGGTGAGGCATTTGCCCATTTTGGTGATATCTTTTCCACAGATATGCTCGTTGTTATTTTGACATTTCTCTTTGTTGATTTCTTTGATACTGCCGGAACACTTGTAGCAGTTGCGACACAAGCTGGTTTGATGAAAGATAATAAACTCCCACGTGCCGGCAAAGCATTGTTCGCGGATTCAACTGCAACAGTAGTTGGTGCTGTTGTCGGAACATCGACAACAACATCGTATATTGAATCTTCAGCAGGTGTTGGTGCAGGGGGGCGATCAGGTTTTACTGCGGTGGTTGTAGCTGGACTGTTCGTTTTATCATTGTTTTTCTCGCCATTATTAAGTGTTATTACTTCTGAAGTGACTGCACCTGCTTTAATTATCGTTGGGGTTTTGATGTCATCAGCATTGAAAGATATCGAATGGGATAAATTTGAAATTGCTGTACCAGCGTTTTTGACCATTGCAGCTATGCCGTTAACGTATAGCATTGCAACTGGGATTGCGATCGGGTTTATTTTCTATCCGATTACAATGATCATGAAAGGGCGCATCAAGGAAATTAATCCGATTATGTATGTGCTGTTTGTGATATTTGTACTGTATTTTATATTTTTGAGTTAGATAAACAAGGCTGGTGCATATTTTGCGCCAGCCATGAACTAGTTTCACTTATTTTATTATTTAATCAAAATATTGAACATACAATGCTTGATCTAAAACTGTGTAGTTAGATGTGTGAGTGGTGTAAAATTCTGCTCTTTTATTCGCACCATCAACATAACTACCAATATTACGAAATGCAATATAATAATTAGGATGATTCATTACACCGTTAACAAAATAAGAGGCGACATAATCGTCATGTACAGGATCATCTTCCCATAATTCTATGTCTATCCCTGGTCGAGAACCCATTTTAAGCTCATCCATCTCATGCGGTGGAATCACTAAAGCATAATCTCCGCCCGTAGAGTAATAGACTCCATCTTTTTGCACATCGTTAATATCTCCATTCATCACCCATATTTCTCCATCTAATACATCCCAATTGCCATTACCCGCAAATGGGACAAAATCTGATATAGGTTCCTTTGCGCTATACACGTCAATTGTTACTCCAGTTTTTTCATCTGTTATCGTTTCTAATAATTCTGCATTTTCAAAGGAAATCTCATGCTGTTCTTTTTAATTAGTTATAGAAAGAGGTTTAGTTTCAGCATATGTTGTTGTTCCAAAAAAAGATAAAGCTATAAATACTGTTAACAATATTCCTACTATATTTTTCATATAATCACTTCTCCCAACCTTCCAGAGTATATACATCAACTTTTACTCCGGTTTTGCCATCGATTTTACTATCAATTAATTTCGCATTCTCAAAAGAAACTTTATCCTGCTTTTGTTGAATAGTTGTAGAGGTGGGTTCTGTTCCAGTATATACATATCCCACTATAAACAAAAACAGTAATGCAAAACATGTTAATCCAACAGTAAATATTTTTTTCATAAAATCACCCCCTACGTTTAGATTTTTATTTAATTTTAACGTGAAATGGAGATCTATACAATAGTGAATAGCTTACGAAATTCAATAGATTAATAATTTTCTAATGGTAGTATGAGTCGGGGAAATGTGAATTTATAAATCTTGTTTATGTTGTTTCATTTTTTTAGGCTCTTTTCGTAATGTTTGTTGTTTTTTAATTTCGTAGTAGATATAAAATGCGACGTAACTACTAGGCTTTTTTCTATAAGTACGTGCATTTCCCGCCGTCCGGGATCGCTCCGGGTGGATGCTTTCCGCGGGCACGGCCTCAGCCTCCAGCGACTTTATAGAATACGTACTACTACAGTTAATGGTTAGAAAACGCAACACCAGTGGAGGAAATACATGGAGACTCCAGCGGGAGGAAAGGCCTAGGTGAGACCCCGCAGAGCGACAGCTCGAGGAGGCTCAACAGCCGCCCGCGGAAAGCGTAGTGTATTTCCGGAACGGCGAGGGAACAATTTCTTAGTTGTGTCGCATTTTATATCTAATGTATAACAAACAACAATCTTTTAGAAAACAGCCTTTTTTATTCACATTTGAACTATTAGCGCCTCTCCGGTTAACGATCAACTATTCCTGAGATTCCAAAGAAAACTGCAAAAAACAAGTGGCCTGTTGCTTGATTAGGAATTAACCTCGAAATAAAATTGAAAAGCTGACAAATAACATATGTCAAATGTTAAACCGTGTAGAAACTGTAATGGAATAATGCAAAATTAATTACCGCGTAAAGAAACCAGTGAATACAATACAAAACTCCAGCTGTGATAATGAATACCAGCATATGAAACTTCCGAAATTGTATTTCAAGTTAGAACATACAGGGCTGATGCATATTTTTGCGTCAGCCTTATTTCGTTGTAGTTACGTTTTCCCTAATCATTTTTGGTATACTTAATTACAAAAGATTGATTGGGAGGCGATGTCGTTATCATATCCGGAAATTTTGCAGATTTAACTGGGATTTCTCAGCGTTTTATCGATGAATTGCTGGCGTATTGTTCATCTAATTCTTTAATCAAAAAAGTAGTTCTATTTGGTTCAAGAGCAAGAGGGGATTTTCATTTGCGTTCGGACATTGATTTAGCAATTTATAAATTAGCCAAGAACGCTTCTGATTTAAATCATGAGATGAATTGGCTTCGGATAGGGCTTGGCTTATGCCACGTTAACTATCCGACATATGCTCGATCTACAATTACGAATAAATACTAATATGATAGTATTATCAACTCTAATTTCAATGACATATGTTATCATATAGTTGAGGTGGAGCATATGGCAGAAGTTAAGCATGGTAGAGGGTATGTGTACTCCATTCAATACCATGTGGTGTGGTGCGTAAAATATCGTCATAAAGTATTAATAGGTGATATAGATGCAAGATTAAAAGAAATGTTAAGTCAAATTGCAACAGATAACGGTTTCACCATTTTGGAAATCGAAACGGATGGCGACCATATTCATCTATTAATTGATTGCACGCCACAACATTCAATCCCGACGATAATTAAAGCCTTAAAAGGTGTATCTGCAAGATTATTATTTAAAGAATTCCCGGATTTAAAAAAGAAATTATGGGATGGTCATCTTTGGAATCCATCCTACTTTGTCGCAACTGTTAGCGAGCATACGGAAGCACAGATCCGACAATACATTCAAAATCAGAAAAGGAGGTGATTAGTAGAATGATGGTAAAGAAGGCCTTCAAATTCCGTATTTATCCAAATAAACGCCAAGAAACACTAATTAATAAAACCATTGGCTGTAGTCGTTTTGTCTACAATTATTTCGTAGGTAAACAAAAAGAGAAAGATATGTATTGGTATATCGTTCTTGAAATGGTCCAGAACGGTCAACTTCCTCAAAATAATTGGAAAGATGGATTTTTTAGTAAAAATAAGTCGATCAAAGAAGTCCGGGAGTTAAAAAAACACTATCCCTTCTTGAAAGAAGTAGACAGTATAGCCCTTCAAAAATCTGTTGAAATTGTGAATGATGCCTACACACGATATTACAAAAAGCAAAATAACGCACCACGTTTCAAATCAAAAAAGAATCCTGTTCAATCCTACACAACGAAATATGTGAATGGAAATATTGATGTGCTGGACAAACATATCAAACTTCCCAAACTTGGACTTGTACGCTTTGCAAAAAGCCGGGAAGTTTGTGGACGTATCATAAATGCAACGATTAGACGTAATCCGAGTGGTAAATATTTTGTTTCTATGCTTACGGAGAGTGAAGTGCAACCATTAGACAAAACGGAGTCAGCAGTGGGAATTGATGTTGGCCTTAAAGATTTTGCTACGCTTTCAGATGGTATCGTATATGAAAATCCAACGTTTTTCCGTGCATTAGAGGAAAAATTGGCCCAAGCACAACGTATTCTGTCAAGGCGACAAATAGGCTCCTCCAATTGGAATAAACAACGGATGAAAGTCGCAAGAATACATGAGAAAATCATGAACATAAGAAAGGATATGCTACATAAAATCTCAACCAATATTGTCAAAAACCACGACATCATTGGGATTGAAGATTTGTCTGTAAGCAATATGCTCAAAAATAAAAACCTTGCAAAAGCGATTACTGAAGTATCATGGTCGGCATTTGGAACCATGTTGGAATATAAAGCAAAGTGGTATGAAAAACAGGTGATCGTTGTAGCGAGAAACTTTGCCTCCAGTCAACTATGTTCAAATTGTGGACATAAGCATAAAGACGTTAAAAATCTTGCGCTACGTGAATGGACTTGCCCAGTGTGCAAATGCCATCACCAACGTGACTTTAACGCAAGTATCAATCTTCGCAATGAAGCGTTGCGATTAACCGCAGGAACTGTGGGGATAGCCTAATCAATTAGAAATCGATAGGTTTCCGTACTTAGGAATCTCGTGACTTTAGTCATGAGAGGTTCAAACAAGTAATACTACTCATACACAGCAAAACTTAATTGATTTTGCCATCCAAGAAATGCTGACACATTTGAAAATAGATATTGTATTCATGAACTGTTTAACGAAAAGTGCATTGATAAACAATATTAAACGAGATGGGGTAATTATATATGAGAACAAGGAAAGGCTATACGAGAAGCTTGACGATTTCAAACGTGCTATCTCCAGACTGAATGAGGCAACAATGTTAGAGATTGAAAGTGATATCATCTATGATGGAGTGATTCAGCGCTTTGAATTCACATTTGAACTAAACTGGAAATTAATGGAAATGTTTTTAGAATATACTGGTACAACGGAGATTAGAAATCCGAGAACGACGATACGTGAAGCATTCGCAAATGGTTTGATTGATGACGGAGAAAAATGGATCGATATGATGGTTGATCGAAACAGAACTTCCTATCTGTATGATGAAGATGAAGCAAGCCTTGTTTATGAAAAAATCAAAAATTGCTATAATATACTTTTACTAAAATTGAGAGATAGAATGGAGAAGAAGATTAAGCAGATTCGCTAACTTCGCTATGCTCCAGCTAGGTTAAAGTATCCGACAAAAGAGGTCAGTCCATTACACTTGATGAACTGACCTTGTATGATTACTCTACATTTCGTACAGTAGTTTCTTTCCCATACGGCAAAACATGATAGACTACGAGTAATATAGTTCCAAATAATGCACAGCAGCCCATTACAAAATAGAGTGTTTCTCCACCATAGGAGTCGATCAGCGCTCCGCCGGTTAACGATCCAACTATTCCTGAGACTCCAAAGAAAACTGCATAAAATACCAAGTGGCCAGTTGATTGAAGTAATTTAGGAATTAACCTTGAAATAAATTGGAAGGCTGACAAATAAAATATGCCAAATGTTAAACCGTGCAGAACCTGTAATGGAATAATGTAAATAGGGTCATCAATTACGGCGTAAAGAAACCAGCGAATACTATACAAAACTCCAGCTATGATAATGAATATCAACGTATGAAACTTCCGAAACCAGAAGAAGGCCAATGCAAATACAGCAGCTTCACTCGCTACGCCGACAAACCATGCTAACCCAACCATCCCCTCACTACCGCCAAGTTGGGCGATATAAAGGCCGATATAACTATCATTAGCCCGGTGGGAAATCGATAGAAACATGATCATAAACAAAAAGAGAAAGAACGGTTTATTCCGCATGATTTGCGAAATATCTTTTAACCGAATAGGATCAGACTCCACTTTTACATCAGTTAAGCGTAATGCCACAATTAGTGCACAGGTTCCGAAAAATAGGTATGGCCAGATCATGTATTGAACCCCAATGGAAGAGAGAACTTTACCAACAATAAGCGAAGAGATCGCAAAACCGATGGATCCCCACATACGAATACCCCCGAAGTTTACATTCAGGTCGTCTGCCCGTCGTTGTGCAAGGCTGTCACCTAACGCTCCTATTGGCGAGGTGAAAAAATAGAAGACCGCACCCATTGCGATAATCGTAAGTAACCCATTCATTTGAAAGAATAGGACACTGCTTATTAAGAGACCAATAATACAGATTACTAGCATCCATTTCACTGTTTTATATTTATCACTCAAGTACCCCCAGAATGGTTGCGAAAAAATAGCCGCAAAAGGACCGACGGCCAGGACCCAGCCAATTTCGGTACCATCTAATCCCTTATATTTTAAATATAAAGGTAAATAACTTAAGATAATTGTATTTGTCGCATGAAAACAGAATAATAACATTTTAAGTGGTGTCAATGATTCTTCTTTTGGCAAAACGCACTCTCCTAATCTATGACAAGCTATGTAAGAAACCATTATACTATTATATGATGTAAAACTAAACAAATTAATGAACCTTTCGTACAGATTGGTTCGTATTATATAGAAGAAGTACCAAGGAATTGCACTTTCCGATGAAAGGATTGGGTATAACAATGAAAAAGGTACCTTTAATCGTTCTTTTATGTTTTGGATTGTTAGCAGCTTGCAGTAACCAAAAGGATAAAGATATTGAGAAAGCCATTCAGCTCGGCAAAGATTTCAAAGAGACAGTCTACACGGTAGCGTATCAAGATATCTCAGCTAAGCTTCCAGATCAAATTGATTCTTTGAAGGAACAAGCTGGACCTTTTCTAACAAAAGATGAACTGGAACGACAGGTCAAAAATGGAAGTTTATCTTTTCCAACTCAGATAGCGGTAAATCGTGAAGCGGATGTTGCTGTAAAAAATATGGAATTTGCATATAAAGATGTACCAGACAATACCGAAGAGAAGATCAACTTGAGTTATAGCCTAACGATTGAATTGACGAAAGAGAAAGAGACCATTGATGAATTTTCGTTTGATGGACGAATGCGTGTGGAAAAACGTGAAGCGGGATGGAAAATCGATTGGGATCGAGATCAGGCAGCCAAACAATTTCTAGAGATGACTGGTGATTAAATGGAAAGAACCTCCAGATAAATGGAAGTTCTTACTGTTCCTTATTCCCCCCATGTTTTGGCAATGAATTCATCTCTACCTGATTTGGCGCGGTCCTCTTTGTATTCTTGTTCATTTCGTTTATAGAAATCTTGATGATAATCCTCAGCAGGATAGAATGTCGTTGCTGGCAGTATTTTTGTTACAATAGGTTTGGTAAACTTGCCACTATCTTCAAGCGCTGCCTTTGATGCTTCAGCAATGTTTTTTTGTTCTGTGTCATGATAAAAAATTGCCGTTCGATAAGAATCACCGCGATCTTGAAATTGGCCACCATCATCGGTTGGGTCGATTTGCTGCCAATAGATGTTGAGAATGTCGCGATAGGAGAAAATGTCAGGGTCATAGGTTATTTCAACGGATTCATAGTGTCCGGTTGTGCCAGTTTTTACATCCTCATATGTCGGATTTTCCGTGTGCCCGCCAGTGTAGCCAGAGACAATGCTGTCAATCCCATCCCACTGATCAAATGGTTTTACCATGCACCAAAAACATCCTCCAGCAAATGTCGCTTTTTTTAATGTGTTGTCCATGTTGATTCCCCCGTGATGGTTAATTTTTCTTACAATCAAACTGTTTTTCGAGTAAGATGGTGATATAATTTTCATTAACTATACCATATGAAGTGAGGGTGAAGCACGATGAATGCACCATATGTACATAAATTACTAATCGGGAAAGTAAAGCAAATGGGTCGCAGTGATGCAACGGACCGGATGGAGAGGCCGTGGGAAAGTGGCATTTTCAAAAATAGTGTCACATCTAACGTATGGTTAGGAAAAGCTGGATTAATGGGGGATCAAGTGGGAGATACAAAGAATCATGGTGGACCGGAAAAGGCACTATTCGCTTATCCAACGGTGCATTATGATTATTGGAGGCAGGAACTTGATTTGGAAACCATAGGCATTGGTGCGATGGGAGAGAATCTTGCGGTTGATTATGCGGAAGAGAATTCTGTTTGTATTGGGGATACGTATGAGCTTGGGGATGCTGTTATTCAAGTTTCGCAGCCCCGTCAGCCTTGCTGGAAACCCGCACGCCGTTTTCGAATAATGGACTTTGCTTTGCGTATCCAAAAAAGCGGACGAACAGGCTGGTATTTTCGTGTTTTAAAGGAAGGTTATATTCAAGAAAAGTCGGAGCTTCATTTGGTAGAACGGCCTTATCCACAGTGGACGATTACGAAGTGTAATGAGGTCATGCATGTGCACAAAAAGGATCTTAAACTTGCTGGGGAACTAGCAGCCTGTCCATTTTTAGGCGAAAACTGGAAGCGGACATTACATAAACGACTGTCAGGGCACGTTTCCTCGGTTGAAAAACGAGTGTATGGTCCTAATAAAGAATGAAAAAAAGAGTTTTCTGCGATTGCGGAAGACTCTTTTTTTAATTGTGTTCATTGGGCGTGCGAGGATCGGCCGGAGAACTCGGGGTATCAACTCGAGAGCAGAAACATCGTCCCAAGAGCGGAAACATCGTCCCGAGAGCAGAAACATCGGCGCGA
>NZ_JBSVKG010000030.1:0-40310 GCF_054048505.1 Virgibacillus sp. FSP13
CGTATTCAGCCTCCGCTGGTAGTGGTGCTCTGATTATCGAAAGGGGAAAGCCATGGAATCTACGTTACACGGACTTTTACTCCCTTGAACAGAAAGCTATTCTAAGCTGCGGAAAAATGCGAGACTCCTTGAAAATACAAACCAATTTTCTTACGAAGGATGTAGTGCTGCCGAAGCATTCCCTGTCCTATGGGAAAAGGAACAGTCTGAAGACACCAAAGTGAGCGGTTTTTGCTCGCGAGGAGGCTGAAGTGTTCCCCATGGAAAGCGAGTATTTTCCCCAAGCCGCGAATTACCACTCATCTTGAAAAGGACGAGGGAAAGTCACGTAAAAGTTATGTCGCAGTGTCTATCAACTATTAGATAAAATTCAGCATTCGAAGGTAACTTTTTTTTGAAAATAGCCTAAGAAAACAATAAAATCTTATATATGAACCTAAAAATAAGAGTGCTAAAACATTGCGATTTAGCACTTTATTTGCATTGTTATTTACGATTTTCCACATAATTACTATTTTATATGTCTTTTTATTGTGGCAACTGCCCAAATAGCACAATCCATACAAAGAGGTCCTAAAAATAACAGCAAAAGTGTTTAAAAACAAAAAAATAACCATACTAATAGTAGCCGGTGCTAAGATTAAACGAACGTTATATGAACTGAATTACTCAATGTTCGTGTTTAGATTGACTAAATCCATAGTTATTGATAAACTTATACTGTTAAAAATTAAAAATACAAATAATCAACATATTTTTATATGGAGGTGCACTATGTCCTCAGTAGTAGTGGTTGGAACACAGTGGGGAGATGAAGGGAAAGGTAAAATAACCGACTTTCTTTCCCAGAATGCAGAGGTTGTTGCCCGTTATCAAGGCGGTAACAATGCAGGACATACAATTAAGTTTGATGAAGTCACGTATAAATTACATTTGATTCCATCTGGTATATTCTTTCCAGAAAAAACATGTGTATTAGGAAATGGTATGGTAATTGATCCAAAAGCATTTGTTGAAGAACTTGCCTATTTACATGAGCGCAACGTCGCAACGGACAATTTACGTATTAGTAATCGAGCACACGTTATTTTACCGTATCATCTTAAACTGGACATTCTTCAGGAAGAGGATAAAGGTGCTAATAAAATTGGTACGACGAAAAAAGGAATTGGACCGGCATATATGGATAAAGCAGCTCGTTGCGGGATTCGGATCGCTGACTTGCTGGACAAAGAAGCTTTCCAATCGAAATTAGAGCAAAATTTACGAGAAAAAAACCGTTTGTTTGAAAAAGTATATGAAGTAGAGCCAATAAATGTAGAAGATATTTTAGAAGAATACTTCGATTATGGACAACAGCTTGCTAAATATGTTTGTGATACGTCTGTCGTATTGAATGATGCCCTTGATGGCGGTCGCCGCGTGTTGTTTGAAGGTGCGCAAGGGGTCATGCTGGATATCGATCAAGGAACATATCCATTTGTAACATCATCAAACCCGATTGCTGGTGGCGTGACGATTGGATCTGGGGTAGGTCCGTCAAAAATCAATCATGTTGTTGGTGTGTCAAAAGCATATACAACGCGTGTAGGTGATGGGCCATTTCCGACAGAGCTACATGATGAAGTCGGCAATCAAATTCGTGAGGTTGGCCGTGAATATGGGACAACGACAGGACGACCACGACGAGTTGGCTGGTTTGACAGTGTAGTTGTTCGACATGCTCGCCGTGTAAGTGGTATTACCGACTTATCACTAAATTCCTTGGATGTTTTGACAGGGATTGAAACATTGAAAATTTGTGTCGCCTACCGTTACAAAGGGGAAATAATGAATGAATTTCCAGCGAGCTTAGCTGTTTTAGCTGAATGTGAACCTGTTTATGAAGAAATGCCAGGCTGGACAGAAGACATTACAAACGCTAAAAGTCTTCATGAGTTACCAGAAAACGCAAGACATTATTTAGAACGAATCTCCCAACTTTCCGAGATCCCACTATCTATTTTCTCAGTCGGACCGGATCGTACACAAACTAACGTCGTACGTAGTGTGTATAGTTAATAAAAAAACTCTACCAGGTTATATGCTATGGTAGGGTTTTTTAGATTAATCGGAAATGCGGGGCATCAACCGAATCGAGCAGCACATCAACCGGAATCGCGGGGACATCGACCGAATTGTAAGTACATCAACCGGAATCACGGGAACACGACCAAATGTGGCTGCATCAACCGGTGCTTTTTCCGACCATTACACAGGAAGCACTTATTTTATCGATTTTTGTAACATAAGTGTAATAAAATGTCGTAAAAAAGCAACTATATGTGTCATTTTACACATTTTAGATAAAAATAATTCAATTTACTGGGAGCTATGATACAGTTTCGTTACATTCCGACAAAATCTGTTTTCTGCTTACATTACTTATGGTAGATTAGTAGAGGGTATAAAGGAAGTCTTTAGACCTATAGAAGGAAATACTAAGATGTACTGGTTTTTGTAAGGGGGAAGTCCACAGTGGTAACAGATAGTTGGAAATGTAAGCGGAAACGAACTAGTCTACTAACTAAAATAGTAATGACGACATGTTTAAGCTTCGGTCTATTAAGTCCGACAGTTTTTGCGGAAGAGAAAGGTGAACTGGTAAGTGTTTTTCACGTATATGTTGATGGAGAGCACATAGGCAAAGTAGATGACCAAACAATTGTTAACAATATCGTGGAAGAGAAAATCACCAATGGACAAGAGCAATTTGACAACTATGATATTGCAATCGGCGAGGATGTCTCAGTTGTTCCTGAAAAAGTTTTTAATCCTACATATAATAATGATAAGGTATCTGACATATTGAAACATGAGCTGTCTGTTCATGCAAAAGCCGTTGAGCTAGACATTGCAGATGAAACAGCCGGCTACTTTAAAGATCGAGATACTGCTGAAGCTGCATTAAAAGCGTATCAGGCAAAATATATCGACGAAGAAGACCTTGAAAAATTAACAGAAGAACATACTTCAGCTAAAACTTCAGATCAACCAGAAGATAAGGAATTGTCTGTTGGAGATTCTATTATTACAGACGTTGCATTATCGGAAAAAGTTTCATTTTCTAAACAAAAAGTACAACCAAAAGAAGTTTTAACCGTAAAAGACGGTGTCAAGTTACTGGAAAAAGGTACACTTACAGAAAACACCTATCAGGTTAAAGAAGGCGATGTGTTAGGCAATATCGCTAATAAGTATGATTTAACCACAAAAGAGTTGCTTGAATTAAACCCATCACTTAACGAAGATTCACTGTTGCAAATTGATCAGGAAGTCAACGTGACCGAATACAAACCATTTGTTGATGTAATTGTTAAAGAAGAGAAAAAAGACGAAAAAACAATTAACCATGAGACAGAGATTGTTGAATCGGACGAGCTTTATAAAGGTGATGAGAAGGTAAAGCAAAAAGGTAAAGATGGTAAAAAAGTGGTACATTATGCGATTGAAATGAAAAATGGCAAGGTCACTTCCAAAAAAGTTATCGATGAAAATGTATTGGAAGAACCGACGAAAGAAATTATCATAAAAGGTACGAAAGTTATACCCTCACGTGGGTCTGGAGATCTAAGCTGGCCAGCAATAGGTGGGTATGTTTCCAGTCATGTTGGCATGCGGTGGGGATCGATGCATAAAGGAATGGATATCGCACGCCCGAGCAACCGCTCCATTTTAGCAGCGGATAATGGTGTTGTTGCTTCAGCGGGCTGGAATAGTGGTGGATACGGAAATAAAATTGTCATCAACCATAACAATGGTATGCAAACCGTTTACGCTCATCTTGCCTCTATTAGTGTCCATGCCGGTCAAACGGTAGAAAAAGGCAGCAAGATTGGTGTGATGGGCTCAACTGGTGACTCAACCGGTACCCATTTACATTTTGAAGTTTATCAAAATGGCGCACTGCAACACCCAGCAGATTATTTTTAAGGCCAATCAACAAAAGGACTAACTCCTACGAATACATTCATTGGAGTTAGTCCTTTTTATCTATAGGCAATGAATACGAAGGTCCCCGTTTGATAAGGTCTCCTTTAAGATGGAAGGAATTCATCTAAAGACATTTGAGGTAAAATACGATAGAATAGTATGAAGCACGTGATAAAAAGGATGTGACTGGAATGAGTCAGAAGATTTTAGTAGTCGATGATGAACAACCAATTGCAGATATATTGAAATTCAACCTAGAAAAAGAAGGCTATCAAGTGATTTGCGCTTATGATGGTGATGAGGCAATCGAGCTAGCAGAAGCAGAAAAACCTGACTTGATTTTACTAGATATTATGCTACCGAATAAAGATGGTAATGAAGTATGTCGTGAAATTCGCAAAACGCAATCCATGCCAATTATTATGCTAACGGCAAAAGATGCAGAAATAGATAAAGTGCTCGGCCTTGAGCTTGGTGCAGATGACTATGTAACAAAGCCGTTCAGCAACCGTGAATTGATTGCACGGGTGAAAGCTAATCTTAGAAGACAACAACAGGTCCCTGATGATGCTGTTAAAACGACAAAGGATATTGTCATGGGAAGTCTTGTTATTCATCCGGATGCATATGCAGTAACACGTGATGGCGAACAAGTAGAGCTTACCCATCGTGAGTTTGAATTGCTACATTATTTAGCACGTCATATTGGTCAGGTGATGACACGTGAGCATTTGCTTGAGACGGTATGGGGTTATGACTATTTCGGTGATGTACGAACAGTAGACGTAACCGTAAGAAGATTACGAGAGAAAATTGAGGAGAGTCCAAGTAATCCAATGTGGATCGTTACACGCCGTGGAGTAGGTTATTATTTACGCAATCCTGGCGAGGAGTAGGTTTATATGAACAAAGTCGGCTTTTTCCGTTCGATACAATTAAAGTTTATTATTATTTATATATTGCTTCTACTTGTTGCTGTCCAAGTAATTGGCTCCTATTTTGCACGGGAACTGGAGGATCAGTTGACAACCAACTTTGAAGACTCTGTTAGACACCGGGTTGAATATTTATCCTATAACCTAAAAGAAGTCTTTACCGAGGATCGAACGGAAGATGAAACGGAACCATCCCTGCAACAAGAAGTACAGGATATTGTTAACAATGTTGACCCAGAAGAAATCACCAAATTGCAAGTTGTAAACAAAGTTGGGCGGGTTTTGGGTGCAAATAATTATTCTGATCAAGATAAAATTGGTAAAAAGACAACCGGTGAATTTGTTACGAAAGCTATCTCATATGGTGCTCTTGATGAGAAAACCGAACGGAATCCAAAGTCGGGTAATCGTGTGTTTGTTAAAGTAGAGCCAATTAAGAATGGGGAAGATGTGGTTGGTGCTATTTACTTGGAGACATCTTTGGAAGGTGTTTACGATCAACTAGAAACCATTAATAAGATATTTTTAAAAGGATCCATTTTGGCAATCATTGTATCCGCATTACTTGGTATCCTAGTTGCTAGAACAATTACCAAACCGATTTCAGAAATGCGCAGACAGGCACTTACGATGGCTAAGGGAGACTTTACACAGAAAGTAAATGTATATGGCGCTGATGAAATCGGTAATCTTGCTGAAACGTTTAATGATTTGAACGATCAGCTTAAACACTCCTATGCAACCATTGAAGAGGAACGGCGGAAATTGAGCTCTGTGCTGTCTAATATGTCAGATGGTGTTATCGCAACCGATGAAACAGGTGCCATCTCACTAATGAATGACGCCGCAGGAAGGCTCATTGGGGAGAATCCTGACGATTTAAAAGGGGAATTCCTGCTTGATGCATTACAATTAAGCGAAAAAGATGTTGACCTTACTGAGATGCATAACAATGGCTCGATGATCATTGATTTAAGTGAGGATGACCACATTTTCTTAGTGCGAGCTAATTTCTCAACGATTTCCGATGATGAGGATGATATTATTGGATTTATAACTGTTATCAGCGATGTTACGGAGCAGCAAAAAGTAGAGCAAGAGCGCCGTGAATTTGTTTCCAATGTTTCTCATGAGCTACGTACCCCATTAACAACGATGCGTAGCTATATTGAAGCATTGACAGACGGAGTTTGGCAGGACAAAGAGATTGCACCCAAATTTCTACGTGTCACACAAAATGAAACAGAACGAATGATACGAATGGTTAATGACTTATTACAGCTTTCCAAAATGGATAATAAAGACTATGGGTTGCATAAGGAAGAAACGGACTTTCTGGCGTATTTTCACGAGATTATCGATCGATTTGATATGAGTGAACATGAAGGAATTAAGCTTCAGCGTGAACTTCCGGAGGGACAATTTTATGTATGGATGGATAAGGATAAAATGACCCAAGTATTAGATAATATTATTTCCAATGCCATCAAATATTCGCCCGAGGGTGGAACCATTCGCTTCAAGATGGAAAAACGAAAACATCAAGTATTAGTCAGTATTCAAGACCAAGGTATCGGTGTTTCCTATGAAAAAGTAGATAAAATATTTGACCGCTTTTATCGAGCAGATAAAGCCCGAACAAGAAAGCTTGGTGGGACAGGCTTAGGTCTAGCAATTGCTCGGGAACTTGTGGAGGCACATCATGGTAAAATCTGGGCGAAAAGTAAAGAAGGTAAAGGGACAACTATTCTCTTTACACTTCCGCTGGTGAATCAGAAGCGGAGGGGTTGGTAATGAAATTAGAGACGATTAAATCATTTATACTGGCGATATTAGTTGGAATTAGTCTACTTTTAACGTTAGGTCTTTGGAGTTACCAACCTAACTATAAATTTTTGGCGGATATGGATTATGCGGAAGCGGATATCGGTGGTGAAGGTGATATAGCCAAAAAGAACCTTGTGGAACCAAAGTCCATTATCTTCCATAATCATAGCCAGTTATATGGATTTTCGGATCCGAAAGAACGGCAGACCTTGTACCGTGATATGCAGTCATGGGTATTATACAATTTTGAGACAAAAGGGGCTAATGGACCTCCAACAGATGATTACCAAGTGGAGTTACTATTTCCGGACGAGTTACCAATGGAAATAGTGAATTACCTTTTTACGTTAAATGAAGAAATTACACTACCAGACTGGTCCTTTCAACGATTGTTTATTACGTTTGACGTAAATGATTCATCATTGGAATTACACTTTTTGTCGACAAATGGCGATAAGCAGGCAAGTTTCCTCGTTAATAATTCGGAAAAATTTGATCTGCTATGGTCCTATATAACCAAACAAAATGGGCTCAGTGAATATGTAAGTCTTGATAAGACGGGGTTGCCAGTATATATTCCAGAGCATTCAAAAACGGTCGCTCAAAAAAAATTAACAGTTACGAATATAGATGCTGATCAGCTTGTGAATGCTTTGTTTAGCAATCCGGAAATCGTTAGGCGTAATAATTCCAACTTAGGTGGGGCTTATTATACAGATGGTATACGTGGTATGCGTGTCCAACGAGATGGACGGGTTATTGAATTTGTTAATCCGCTCAATACGAACTATGAACGAATGGCGCCGCTGCCTCTGCTGGATATTAGTATGAGAAATATAAATGAACATAAGGGATGGACTGGCAATTATAACTTGGAAGAGTTAAAAACGTTAACCAATTTTGTCCGTTACCGAATGTATTATGACGGATATCCGGTGTTTAATAGTGATTTATCAGTTATTGAGCAAGAATGGCGAAATGGCGAACTGTATAAATATAACAGACCGTTATTTAAGTTAAATACAATGCCAGGTCGGGATTCTGTGGAATTAAAGTCTGGTAGTGATGTTATCTACTATTTGCAGAGTTCTAATCACAAATTAGCAAATATAGACGATGTTCAGATTGGTTACCATTTAGTGTACGATGATAACGATCTCCCATATTATTTAACACTTGAACCTGCTTGGTACGTGAAGGAAGATGGAAGCTGGAAAGAAATTATGTTTGATGAATTACCACTTAACAAAGGAGGGAGTTGAGGATGCAATGGAGTCAAATAAAAACACTATTTATCCTCTGCTTCCTTGTTCTAGATGTCTATTTGCTAATACAATTTCTCGATAAGCAGGAAAAAAATGACTTTGATGTCATGGAAGAACAAGAATCCACGATTGAACAACAGTTAAAATTGGAGGATATTAAAATACCAAAGGAATTGCCAGATGGAGAATTGGAAGAATCGTATATTTCCGTGAAACAGAAGATGTTTACTGAAAAGGAAATGGGCGAGCTAGCCAAATTTGATAATCAGACAACAGCCTTGGCTACAGGTAATTTGATTGTATCCCAATTTAAAGAACCAATCCCTATTGCGGATAGTGACGAGGCGAAAGAAGTCATTAAACGTAACATGTTGTACCCTGACGATTATAAGTATTGGGATTGGAATAAGGAATTAAATGTGCTGATTTTTTTTCAGGAGAAAAATGACCAACCAATCTATTTCAACCAAAGTGGGTTGCTGCTGGTCTACTTAAATGACGAAAATGAAATAACCTTCTATACTCAAACAATGTTAGGAGAAGAAGTAGAAGATTTTGATACAAGTAAAAAACAATTAATCAAACCAATTCGAGCAATTGACACCTTATACAATCAGAATGAACTCCATACTGGGGAAGAAGTAACGGATGCTAAGATTGGATTTTATACAGCACTACCAATGACAAGCGGTGAGCAAACGTTTGTCCCGACTTGGAAAATAACAGTAAATGGGGAGCGTAATTATTTCATCAATGCCATTGAAAATTTTGCGTTTTCCAGTGATGATCTTACATTTCTTGAAGAATCGATTACAGCAATCAAAAGTGAAATCGTAAAAATGAAAGGTAATGAGGATCTTAAGAAGGCTATAAATGATGAACTTACTACAAAGGTAGAGGGAATTAATCGGAGTGAGATAGAATGACATTACGTTTTAGTGTGTTGGCATCTGGCAGCACAGGAAATGCCTTTTATATAGAATCAGAAAAGGAAAGATTACTTGTTGATGCAGGATTAAGCGGAAAGAAAATGGACAATTTATTAAGCCAGGTTCAGGTTGATCCAGAGACTCTGACAGGTATTCTCGTAACACACGAACATAGCGATCATATTAAAGGACTTGGGATCATTGCCCGAAAGTACAACTTACCGATATATGCGAATGAAAAAACGTGGAAGGCAATGGAGGGCTCAATCGGCAACATTTCACTTGATCAAAAGTTCCATTTCGGTATGGAAACAGTCAAGACATTTAGTGATCTAGAAGTGGAGTCATTTGGTGTCTCACATGATGCTGCTGAACCAATGTTTTATACATTCCGTCATGACGGGAAAAAAGTAGCACTTGTGACCGATCTTGGTTATGTGTCTGAGCGAATTAAAAAGACGGTAGAAGATGCAGATGCATATATATTTGAAGCAAATCACGATGTTGGTATGCTCCGAATGGGGCGATATCCGTGGAATGTAAAACGACGAATTTTAGGTGATTCTGGTCATGTTTCTAATGAGGATAGTGGGTTAGCATTAACGGATATTATCAGTAATCGTACAAAGCGTATTTATTTGGCGCATTTAAGTCAAGACAATAATATGAAGGATCTTGCGCGGATGTCTGTCGGAAGTGTATTAAAAGAACGTGGTATAGAAGTTGACAAAACGATTAAACTAGTTGATACAGATCCAAATATACCAACATCTATGTATGATGTTGGTTAAGATCGCTTTAGGCGCCCTGATATGAGACAGCTAGTATGAAAAGGATAAATTCCGCATCATACTAGCCGTTACTACATATGATAATGAATGGGTAGAATGAGAGGGATGTACGTATGGACTATTACGATGATAATCATAACCCACCCCCAAATCCAGTTAAGAAGAAACGCCGCTTTGTTCCAGTTCTATTTGGTATTATCATAGGTGTTGTTATTGTAATTGTAGCGTTACGATCGAATATACTGCCAACTTCATGGACAGAACAGGCAGAACAAACGGAGAGTTTTTCTAGTGGTGATGGGACCTTGGAGAATGATTCGGGAAACAATTATGTGAATGTTGATGTATCGACCCAAATTACCGATGTAGTTGAAAAAGTAAGTCCTGCAGTTGTTGGGGTTTCCAACATTCAACGTCAGGGGAATTTTTGGGAACAACAAGCACAGGAAAGTGAAGCTGGTACTGGTTCAGGTGTAATTTATAAAAAAGACGGCGGCAATGCTTACGTAATCACGAACCATCATGTTGTTGAAGGTGCAGATGAATTAGAAATAGTACTATCTGATGAAACTCATTTAAAAGCCGAGTTATTAGGCAGTGATTTATTTTCTGATCTGGCCGTATTACGCATGAAGGATGACAAGGTGGATGGGGTAATTGAAATGGGTTCATCTGCAAATGTCAAAGTAGGTGAACCGGCAATTGCGATTGGGAATCCACTTGGCATGAGATTTTCTGGTTCGGTAACACAAGGCGTTATTAGTGGAAAACAACGGACCATACCACAGGACTTTAACCAGGATGGCCGGGCAGATTGGCAAGCAGAGGTGCTGCAGACAGATGCTGCGATAAACCCTGGTAACAGTGGTGGAGCACTTATCAATATCGAAGGACAGTTGATTGGAATTAACTCAATGAAAATCAATCAAACCGCCGTTGAAGGAATTGGTTTTGCGATACCAATTGACACGGCACGTCCAATAATTAATGAATTGGCCGAAAAAGGAAAGGTAACAAGGCCATACTTAGGTGTTGAAATTTACTCCCTTGATGAGGTACCGCAAACCGAGTGGAAAAATACATTGAATTTGCCAAAAGAGGTAAAAGGCGGCGTCTATATTTGGAGTATCGAACCAATGTCTCCAGCAGATCAGGCTGGGTTAAAACGGCTGGATGTTATTACGGAACTCGATGGTAAAGAAGTTCTCAACATGATTGATCTTAGAAAGATACTTTATCATGAAAAGAAAATTGGGGATAAAGTAGATGTTGTGTATTATCGAGATGGTAAAAAACAATCAACAACGATTAAACTTGGCGAACAGCGGTAGGTAAATTAACGGACCTTAAGATAAGATGATGGGTGTTGCCCAACAATTTGGGAAAGCAAATGTAAACATTTAAGAAATCGCTCCGTTGTGGGGCGATTTTTATTATTAATGGCGAACATTTGTGCATATGTGTATAAGTTTGTGGATAACTACATTGCGGTAGGAAACAATTTAGTTATCCACTGCGAAAAACAATGGGCGATGCGCACACGAACTTGGGCGACGCACCCGTTAACTCGGGCGATGCGCACGTGAACTTGGGCGATGTACCCGCGAACTCGGGCGATGCGCACGTGAACTTGGGCGACGCACCCGCGAACTCGGACAAAATGTTATAGCCTGTGTGTGGTCATTGCCAGTAGCTAATTTAATTTCTTCCCTGGCACTTGCTTCCATAGCAAAATCAACAAGATAAGCATGACAATGTCAAGTCGTGCTTCAAATAGAAACGAAAGAAAACCATTATTTGTCGTGAGAATAGGAATTTTAGTTAGAAATATTGCCGCAAGCATAATAAAAATAAGTGGTGCCGTCGCTTGTTTTAAATAAAGCCGACTAACGATAAGGGTTCCACAGACAATCTCAGTTATGGCTACAAGGAATAAGAATGAATTCGGGAATGGTAATGCTAGGTTGCTGAAGACCACTTTGAAATCATCAACGAGCAGCTTCATTATTCCAGAAGTAATAAAGACATAGCCAACAGCGTAACAAATCCAGTTTATCATAGGCAATTTGCTCATTTGTACACCTCCAATTTGGGGTCTGCCCCGCCTTTTTTTAAAGTATATGCAAAAGGGTGGACAACTTTGACAAGCTTTTTGAAAAGTTATTTTCCTTTGTTTAAGGCATATAAAATAATGTGGAAATTGTTTTATATGCCCGGTTCGCTTGAAAACATACGAGATTTGCCCTTTTAAAATGCATTCCTGTTGCTAAGCTGTCCATCAACACTTATAATTCCGGTATACATACATAAAAAGAGGAAGTGCAGCACATGATAAGACGTTTTTTGTCATACTATAAACCACATCGCCGTTTATTTATTATTGATTTTTCGTGTGCGGTGATTGTGGCGCTTTTGGAATTGGCTTTTCCTGTTGCCGTACAATCGTTTATTGATAGTCTTTTGCCAAGTGAAAATTGGAATTTAATTGTGCTAGTTAGTATTGGCCTTTTGCTTGTCTATTTACTTAGCACCTTTTTGCAGTACATTGTTACGTATTGGGGACATAAGCTTGGTGTCAATATTGAAACAGATATGCGCCAGCAGCTGTTTAACCACGTGCAAAAGCAGTCGTTTCGATTTTTTGACAATATAAAAACAGGACATATTATGAGTCGAATAACGAATGATTTATTTGATATCGGAGAACTTGCTCACCATGGCCCAGAGGATTTTTTTATTGCGATCATGACGTTTGTTGGGGCATTTCTATTGATGTTTAATATCAATTTCCAACTGTCTGTCATCATTTTGATCATTGTTCCAATCCTTGTTTGGTTGATTGCCTATAGTAATATCAAAATGAGCAAAGCATGGCGCAAGATGTACCACGACATTGCAGACGTTAATGCACGTGTAGAGGATGCTGTATCGGGAGTTCGCGTTGTACAGTCATTTACCAATGAAAAATTTGAAATGAATCGTTTCACAAAAGATAACTACAGCTTTCGATCTGCAAAGATTGGTGCGTACAAAGTTATGGCATTCGTCAATTCCAACATCTATATGTTGATGCGATTTATCGTATTAATTGTCCTTGTTGTTGGTTCTTGGTTGGCCTTTAATGACAAGCTTGAAATGGGTGAATTAGTGGCTTTTGTGCTATTTACCAATGTATTATTTAAACCGATTGAGAAAATCAGTGCTTTACTTGAACTATATCCAAAAGGAATGGCGGGATTTAGGCGGTTTACCGATATGCTCGACATTGCACCAGAAGTAGTCGACCGTAAAGGTGCCCAGCAGGTAAGTGCATTAAAAGGAGATATCACTTTCTATAAGGTGACATTTGGCTATGAAAAAACACAAGGACCAGTATTAACAGCACTAAACCTAGGGATTAACGCTGGCGAAACAGTGGCGTTTGTTGGACCATCAGGCGCTGGAAAAACAACAATTTGCTCGCTAATTCCACGGTTCTATGATGTTGATAGTGGTAGCATATCCATTGACGGCATTGATGTGCGTGATATGACAAAAGAATCACTACGCAATCAAATAGGTATTGTTCAACAGGATGTATTTTTATTCACTGGTACATTACGGGAAAACATTGCATATGGAAAGCTGGATGCTACGAATGAAGAAATTGAACAGGCTGCCAAACGTGCCCATATGGAAGAGTTTATAAAGGAACTTCCAGATGGATATGAAACACAAGTTGGTGAGCGGGGATTGAAGCTTTCCGGTGGTCAGAAGCAACGGATTGCGATTGCCCGAATGTTCTTGAAGAATCCACCAATTCTTATACTGGATGAAGCAACATCCGCACTGGACACCGAAACAGAGACGATTATACAGAAGGCGTTGAATGAGTTAGCAAAAGATCGAACAACACTGATTATTGCGCACCGCTTAGCGACAATTAAGAACGCCGATCGAATCATGGTTGTGACGAAGAATGGTATTGAAGAAGAGGGAAACCATGAAGAATTGTTAAAACGCAATGGATTGTTTGCCCATTTGCATAAGGTACAGATGCGGTAACAGATCCACATGCGACAAAACTTATACACAGCTGTTAATAGATTTTCCACACACTTATACACAAAAATCTGTGGATAAGCTGTGCATAAGTCAAAATTGTCAGTTTTAGAGGGCAGTATTCTACGATTAATTCTGTTAAACTAAAGGTAACAGCAAGATGGAGCGAATAAATGGAAGGGAGCATTGGATTATGGAACGGTTGACCGAGGAGCAAATTACTAAGGAACTGGAACAATTACCGAAATGGAAGCGGCTTGATGAAAAGTGGGTTGCTCGAAAGTATCACTTTAAAAACTTCCTTGCAGGGGTACGTTTTGTTGACGAAATTGCGGAGTATGCAGAAGGTAAGAATCATCATCCGTTTATTTCGATCGACTATAAAGCTGTCACCCTTAAAATTACTTCCTGGCAGGCAAAAGGGTTAACAGACTTAGATTTTGAAATGATAAACCACTTTGATGAGTTGTATGAAGCGGCAGAAAAATAAGAGAGTTTTGCCGATATTTCCCGGGAAATGTCGAAAAGACAAAAGCGGAAGCGAACCGATAAGGAAGTTCGACTAAGAGCGCCACGTCCTGTGGCAACGTCGAACTACCCCGCCTCGTGTGGGGCAGGAGGTGAGGGAAGTCTCGCTAGTCGCTTTAGCGCTGGAGCTGGACGTGGCTCGTAATAACTAGGAACAATTTTGAGCTAAATTTTATACACTCCTTACTTATAAGAAAAAGTAAAGCTCGCTAAAATAGTGGGTTACAATTAAATGGATCAACTTCGCCATACTATTGTTTGATATCGTTTCTGATAAAAACCATAAAAAATAATCCCTCATGCATTCTAGCAGGTATGTGAGGGATTATTTTTATCTCGCTGCCTACCCATCTAGACTAACCTAGGCGCCCCCTTTAGACAAAGCATATTCAAAGTAAATTTCACAACATTTTTATAAACATCGTTACTTTGTTTTAAACATCTCATCATTATTTTGAATCCACACCATTGTACTTTATCAACCAATTATAAAAAATTCCCCATTATCAAGCGTAGGAAATACCCGAAGACTTCTAGGAATAGCGAAGTCGCTGAGCCTCTGTAGAGAGTGTCTTTGCTCACAGTGGATCAGTTCAAGACCTAAATGTGCTTCCGGAGCTACATTCAGCGTTTATCAATTTATGTTACATCATTCTTTACCGCTCACTTTGTTTGCTGATATGGTTATTAATTACTGTTCTAATTTGAGTATTCTAGGAAAAGGAAAACAATACTAAATTAGTTATTTCCCTTCCTAAACAGAACCCGTTAGCTAAAAGTGGCGGGCTTTATACATGTAGGACCATTCGAATCGTTTTTAAAATGTTCCCATCAAAGTTATCATCAAACTCGGAAATAACATCAAACCCTTTTGCCTCATAAAATCTTTTTCCAATCTCGTTGTCCTTTTCCACACTAATAAATATTTCCTTAACACCTTTGAGTTCGGCAATTCCCCTATTAAGCAAAGTAGTCCCCAACCCGTACCCTTGGTAATCAGGTAACAAATATATTGCACCAAGTTCAGCCTTTCCCTCTTTATTAACTGGAGAGAAGTTTGCAAAGCCAACAATTTCCCCACCAGTTTCCACTACATACAAATATGATCCTGCCAAGCGCTTTTCCATCCTGTCATCATTGTAAGCAACTCGCAAAAAGTTATCCTGAATTTCCCTTGGTATGATCCCTTCATACGTACTATTCCAGCTTGTTTTTGCGACATACTGCACGTGTGGTATATCGTCTCTTTTCATGTTGCGAACCAAATAGTCCATCTTCGTCATCCTCTCCGAAAATTTCTAATAGTTTAACATATTTTCCGAGTGATTTGGTTGTTTTTTATAGATTTTTCCAATAGAGAATGAAAACAATGATCAGGAAAGGGACTGTTATAAGGTAGTGGCTCCAATTGTTTTTGTTGTATAGTGCCTTGCCATTGATAATCCGGGAACTGATGACGAGAAATATACCTAATAAAATGGCAATGAACTGGACAGTACCAAAAAATGAACGAATGCCTAATAGTAGAAAGTATAAATGGACACACGTGAACAATATTAGTGATAAATGTTGCGATAATCGGAGTTGACTAAAATTACTTCGGAAATAAAGCAAACTTCCTGTTATACTTAATAAAGAATACAGAACAATTAGATAGCTATGGATCATCTTTAACACCCCTCATGTTAAATTGGTATATTTATCATACATAGTGGGGTTAACCCCATGTAAATAGAAATTTTTTCAGGAGTGATGTTTTAACATGAAAATTGGTGCATTTATTAAGGCGGTAGAAACGACGAAGGATACGGTTAGACATTATGAGGAATTAGGCATGATTCAGCCCAGATGGGATCATAACCGGCGGATATATGTGGAGAAAGATATTCAGGATTTCCATGCGATTAAGGAAATGCAGGAGTTGGGCATGTCCTTAAAGGAAATTCAGTTCATGTTTGAGATAAAACGAAAGAAAGGCTGTGGGTCACCAGAACTGTTAGCGGGAATAACCGAAAAAATGCAAGCGAGACAGAGGCAGTTATTAGAAGAGGAACAGGCAATAAAACATCGTAAGGAGCAGGTGAAAGAAATGCTAGCTGTGTTAAGTCACTTAAATGCTTAGGCGATTAACATAGCTAACAAATTATCCACATTATCGATCGACAGCATTGTATAATCGATCAACGGCCCCGTATTATCGATCGACATGCTCGCATAAACGATCAACGGCCCTGCATTATTAATCCACCCACTCTCTTGCCAGCATCCCGTAGACAACGTGATCAACATAATGATCATAAAGCCATTCAGCTTGCCTTAGTTGTCCTTCTTTTTGAAAGCCTAGTCGTTCGGGAATGGATCTGCTTTTTTGATTTTCATAAGCGGCGCGAATAACGACTTTGTTTAGTTTTAATTCTTGGAAGCCATAATCAGTTAACGCACGCGCAACCCTTGTCATAATTCCATTGCCTTGATAATCCTGTCCCAACCAATAACCAATGCTTCCGATTCTGTTAGTCCAATCAAGTCGATTGAACGAAGCTGTACCTGCGAGTTCACCTTTAAAAAGAATACCAGTTGTTATCATCTTCTTCTCTGCATACATTTGTAATGTGTGCTCGATAAATGCTTTAGAATCATTTACAGTTACGGTATTATCTACCCATGAAAGCCATTCACGCAAATAATGACGTGAATCATCTGTTAGGTTAAACAATGCAGGTGTGTCACTTGTATCTAATAGTTTTAGTGCAATTTCTTCATCGACTTCATGTAAAAACATAGAAACACATCCCTTATCGAATAATTTAGTTAAGGGGTATTGTATCACAAAATTCAGTCAAGTGGAGATGTTTTTTTGCGGATGATTTATTTATTTAGGACCTAACGCTTGCAGGAATTTTAGAGTGGTATGTTGTATTTGTTTGGAGGGGAATTTTTTTATGACGAAAGTAGGGAAATGATGGACATTGTATTTGATATAGAAGAAACAGTATTTAATTACCGTGTGGCAGCGGTTTGGATTGAAAATAATCATGTGCTGATTCATAAAGACAGGAATGATGAAAATTGGTCAATTCCTGGCGGCAGAGTCAAAATTGGCGAAGATACAAGAACAAGTATTAGAAGGGAAATGCAAGAGGAGCTTGGAATTGCTATTACAGTAAATCGTACACTTTGGATAGCGGAACATTTTTTTAAATATCGCGATCAAGACTTTCATGAAATGGGGATCTATTATAGTATCTCCACGGCTGATGGCTTGAATCATTTTAGGAAAAAAGCTTTTCATGGGCTGGAGGGAGATAGGTTAATCTATCAGTGGGTACCGATAGATGAACTTGAAAAAATTATTTTATATCCTGTGTTTTTGACAGCGGGATTGAAGAATATCCCCACGCATACAGAACATTTGATTGTTAAGGATGAATAATAAAGATGAAAATGAGGAGCTTTTGTAAAGGCTTTTAAGGTGTGAATGAGATGGACAATATGCAAAATAGATCAAGGCAGCGAATCGTTAAGGAAGAACTGAAACAACTGGAAGATGCGCAGTACATACCATCAGAAATATACAATCAAGTTGTGAAGGCGCACGATCACTATTATACAGACCTGGAGCAAAGGGAGGCAGAAGCGTCTGCACAAATACAAGACACGGAGATAGTCGAGAAAGCTAGACCAATAGAAACGGAACCTAAGAAGGATCCTGTTGTCGTAAAGAAAACATTATCACCGCAAGAGATACGAGAGCGAAATATTACCTGGTCACTGAATTTAGGGGTTGTCCTGTTGCTAATCGGCGGACTTGTGCTTGCAACGAGTACGTGGGAAACGTTAGCCAATTGGATGAAGTCTGGATTAGTAGCGCTCGTTTCGATACTATTTTTTGGGCTTGCGCTTTTTACCAAACGAATTTTAACAATCGAAAAAACGGCATTTGCTTTTTATGTGCTAGGTAGTTTGTTCTTGCCAATTGCCATTTTGTCAGTAGGTTTTTTTGAATTACTTGGTCCATACTTTTCTGTTGCTGGAGATGGGCGCTATCTATTTGGAGCTGTTGGTAGCTTCGTTATTCTACCCGTATATCTGTTGCTGGCTAAAAAACTATTATCACGGCTGTTCGTTTGGTTCTCGTATGTGACTGTTACTAGTTTTGCGGGCTTTTTGTTAGCGGCTCTGTATTTGCCTGTCGATGGGTTTTATCTTGGAATCATGTTATTTAATGGATTGCTTATGTTGATGTACAGATGGCTTAAGGATAAGCAGCAAATACAGCTATTTATGAAGGAATTTGTACTTTATCTCCAATTCAATTTGGTTTTCTCAACATTATTGATGCTCGTTTTTTATGACCAAGAATTGATGTATAGTTTTAATTTGATTTTAACAGCAATCCTTTATTTTGCTATGATCTCGATAACGAAACATAAGGAATATCATTTTGTCTTCAGTGTGATGCTTGTTTATGGTGCATATCAGTTGATTGAGTTTTCCGTTTTGCAGGAAGTTGGAGCCATTGTCTATGCCTTATTAGGATTTGTGTTTTTGGCAATTCCGAGATTTATAGCAGATGACCATTCATTGAAAATAGCTTTCCGTTATACAAGTGCAGTAGTGTCTGCGTGTGCATTTCTGTATATCAGCTTTGAAGGAATTATGATGCGGATGAATGATCCTTCGTTTGTCATGCTGCTGGCGTATGTGATAATTGCCTTGAATTTCGTGGTTCTTTCCAACATGACAAAGCAACGATTGTTTACTTACTTGAGTCCCGTATTTATGATGAGTGCACTGTATGAGGTTGTTTTGTTTGGTCAGGAATGGTTTGGTTATGAGGCATTAAGTTTGCCACTGTTTGTGATGGGGCTGTCTCTGTATATTGTGTTTGGTTGCTTGTTGAAGGTATCATTTTTCCAAACAATTAAAGAAAGTTCACGCGATGTTGGCGGGATCGTTATGTTGTTATGTGTTTTAGCTGACTTCTTATTTTTAAACTGGTGGCAGGTTGGAACCATGCTACTTCTAATAAGTATCACGGCATTATTTATGGAACGATTTGAAAAGAGGAACATGTTTACACAGGGTGATGCCGCTTCATGGATTCATGCAGTATCATTAGGTCTAGCAGTTATGATGTTCTATGCTGCTGTTGAAAATAATACGGCAATCGACTATTATGCTGGACCAATGCAAGCAGAGAGTTTTGTTTTGGCGGGTCTTGTTGTTCTTCTTACTAGTTTTGGATGGCGACAATTTCAGCATAAATCGTACGAAGAACATGCATTTTACACGGCATATGGATTTTATGCGTTGGGGATATTGCTAACGTTTAACTTTGATTTTGATTCTATGCTTCGTGCAGTTATTATGCTTGGTGGAATTGCAATGGCATATTTGCTTTACCGGAAGACAAAGTTGCTTGTTGTATCTCATGTTGTCAGTGGCATCTCGCTCATGTATTACATCACAGTATTAGTTGCGATTCATTCGCAATTCAATATACAGTCGGAGATCTTTCGCTCGCTGCAATTTGTGATTGGTGTGGTACTGATTTTGATTGTAGGTGCCTTGATTAATAAGCATGACTTAAAGTTAGCAAATAGTTTCTGGTGGGCGGGCCATCTTTATCTCCCATTTGCTTTGCTTGCTAGTTTAATGTTTTCGGATGAAAATGCTGTCTGGGCGTTCATGTTAGCTGTGATTATATATGGAATTAGTCTAAAAAGGGCTAAAGTCGAATGGGTGATCCTGAGCTTTTTATATGCTAGTTTTTTCACGTTTTGGATCGGACTTAGTTTATTGTTTATTTTATTGGAGTTAGGCGAACATGTTCATTATGCCATGCTTGTAACGAGTATTGTTATTGCTGTTGGTTGGTTCTTCAGCAAAGGGGCGTGGACGAGGAGGATCGCCTTCTATGTTATTCCGTTTTCCGTGTTTGGTATCTTGGTTTTCACATTAGTGAGAGACCTTGACTTTACATTATTTATTGTTACATTGCTTTATGCAACGTTGACACTATTCATGATGCATAAGGAAAAATGGGATGTCTATAATGTTTTCCCGCTTGCACTGGTCTTCTATGGGCTATGGCTTTATCAAGGTGGACTGCTCACAACGGATTATGCCATGCTATTTAGGCTTATTGTGTTTGCGGTGGTCCTTACTATTGTTGGTTTACTGATTTATCCTCGTATGTATGAGGAACAAAAGGAAGGAATCCCATACAAGGTTGATTGGTATTCGATTATTGGTTTTATTGCGCTATGTAATTTGTATGTGGTAACAGCAGAACCGCTCTGGACAAAACTGTTACCAGGGATATTAATCTCACTATTCCTATTGTTACAGCGTAGACGTATTCCAGATGTGCCTACAAAATGGATGTTATTTGGTGCATGTGTTTACTTGCTGCAGCCTTACTATGTGTTACTCGGTAATGTAGGAATCTATGATTTAATTGAGCGGGAACTATATGTATTGCCATGGGTCATTGTCGCTATTATCCTGAAAAAGGTAGCGAGCGGAGAGTATAAATCGACTGTAAATTATATACAGTGGGCAATTCTTGTAATTGTTTCCCTATTGCTCATCCAGGATGCACTGGCAAGCTCGACTATTTATGATGCATTGATCATGGGAGTGCTATCTCTTGCCTCGATGCTTGGTGGGATGGCTTTTCAGCGAAAGGCATTTTTCTTTGTCGGTGCAGGTGTATTGCTCCTGAATGTTTTCTTACAAACAAGGCCATACTGGGGGAACCTACCATGGTGGGCATATCTTTTAATAGCAGGATCCATTTTAATTGCGGTGGCAAGTTATAATGAATGGCACAAGCAGAAAACAGCGGACGGAAAAGAAACGTTGGCAACCATTTTTTATAAAAAAGTTGTACAGCGAATAAAGCGGTGGGACTGACGGAAATAGAGAGAACATCAGCGCGAGAGCAGAAATATTGGCGGGAGAGCGAAAACATCAGCGCGGGAACGAAAACATCGTCCCGAGCCCGCCGAAAGCGATGCCCGCAGCGGAATCACGTTGCTGTTATGTCGCATTCTATATCAACTGCGAGATTAAAAAGCAACAAACATTACGAACAGGGCCTAACCGAAAACAAACGGCATGGGTAGAGTAGGCTTATTCCGCCTGAAACAATTGCTGGGCAATATTGATAAATGCCGTTACTGCAGGGGAAGCTTCTTCAATAGACGGACAGGATAGCCCAATTTTTCGCCATACTGGGGGATTAATCGTTCGGATGGCGATTCCTGCCTGTTTGCTGGGAAGTGCTAACGCTGGTCCAATGGTTATACCAAGACCCTCTTTAACCATATTCATAATGGTTCCCCCATCCTGTACTTCGAAGCGAACGTTAGGTTGGAGACCTGCATCTGAAAACATCTTGCTTACAATTTCCTCAGATCCCAGCTTCGTCATAATTAATGGTTCATGTGCAAAATCCTCAAGTTGAATGGAATCCTGTAATAACAAGGGATGGTTTTCCGGAAGCGCAACCACCATTTTATCCTCTAAAATTGGTATAAACTCCAATTCGCGATGTGGAATAGAAGCGAACCCAATGTCTATAACACGGGATAATAACCATTCTTCAACTTCCTGATAAGTACCATCAAAAAGGGTAAGATCAACTTCGGGGTATTGAGAATGGAAAACGGAAATCATTCTGGGTAGCAAATGCAGGGAAGCGCTAGGAAAACTCCCGATTCTAATTGAACCAACGTCAATTCCTGAGGCGGTTGTTGCTTCCTGGTTAATATGCCTTACCCGGTTAAGAACTTCACGGGCATGAACAAGAATGCGCTTGCCTACTTCGGATAAGAGCAATCCACGTCGTCGGTCACGAATCAACAGGACCACTCCGAGTTCCGATTCCAGTCCCTTCACTGCATGACTCACTGCCGATTGGGTCATGTTTAACTTTTCTCCAGTTTTTGTAAAACTACCTGTTTCCACAACGGTGACAAAAACCTCAAACTGTGTAATTGTCATGAGTAACACCTCATATGTGCATGTAAAATATTAATTTGATTCATTATATAATTTTGCCGTATGATTGTACATAGTTTCTTTAATTTTGGTGTAAACCATGTAAAAAGGAGTGCTAGAAAGTTGAACGTTATTTTTTCATCCCTGCAATGGGCTTTATTTATATTAATGAGTAGTGTAGTAGTGCCGGTTGCTATTGCATCTAGTTATGGACTTGATGCGATTTCGACGGTTGAATTTGTTCAGCGAACGTTATTTGTCCTTGGATTAGCAGGGATCCTACAAGCGTTATTTGGACACCGCCTACCAGTCCAGGAAGGTCCGGCTGGTCTGTGGTGGGGTGTCTTTTCACTATATGCCGGATTGGGCTCAGTTCTATTTGGGTCACAAATGGAAACACTGCGGGTATTGCAATATGCATTTTTATTGAGCGGTGTTATTTTTATTTTGTTAAGTGTTTTTGGGTTGGTAAAAAAATTGGCACGTTTGTTTACCCCAACAGTTGTGGGTATTTACTTGATTCTCATGGTTGCGCAATTGAGCGGTTCATTTCTGCAGGGAATGTTTGGGTTAAACGGAGATTCAAATGTTGTTGATGGCAAGGTTCTTTTATTATCGATTATAATAGTCATCTTATCTTATGGCTTTATGAAAATTCCACGTGTTGGGCATTATTCCGTATTGTTTAGTATTATCTTCGGATGGATTTTGTTTTCCGTTTTTGGCCTCTCAAAGCCTGTAACAATGGTAAATTCATTCATGAAGCTTCCTGAAGTTTTTGCATTTGGCTCACCACGGATAGAAGCAAATATGATTATAATGGTTATTTTTATAACATTACTTCTCCTTGCGAATATGTTGGCAACCGTAAGCGTCGTTCAACAAGTATTAGAACGTCATCAAGTACCGGTAGAGAAGGATCGCTTGAAGCAAACGGGAATTATTTCGGGAATTAACCAATTACTTGGCGGGCTTTTCTCGGCAATAGGTGCGGTGCCTGTTTCTGGTTCGGCTGGGTTTATTGAAACAACAAAAATAACAAGCAAAAAACCGTTTATCATTGGTTCCCTTATGATCGTTGCAATTAGCTTGTTTCCACCAGTTACATCGTTTGTTGCGGCAATTCCCGAAGCTGTTGGGTATGCTGCGATATTCCCGGTGTTTGCTAGTATCATTAGTTTGGCGTTACAGGAGTTTGAAGGGGTTAAAAATAAAGGGCATGTTTTTCAAGTTGTAGGGATATCTTTATTTGCAGGAATAGGAGTAATGTTTATTCCTTCCGAAGCGTTTTCGGCAATGCCGCCAACACTTGTTTCTGTGCTTAGTAACGGTCTTGTATTCGGTGCCATCATTGCAGTCGTAACGGAAGCTGTATTAACGAAAATGGAGAAAAAGCAGGGGGAAACGGCTAGGTAGTTGAGAAGCCCTCACTTCAATCAGCCTGTAAGCGTGATAAGTGGTGGGTAGCTCGATTGGGTAGAGTTTAGGAAAGGAGATAGTTCTATGGCACGATGTACAAATTGTAATTATAAGTGGAAAGTGAAAGAAATTTTGTCACTTGGATTTTCAAAGAATGGTAAAGACTGTCCCAATTGTGGTCATAAACAATATATTTCGGCTGGAACTCAAAGATTATTCACATTAGGTTATCTAAGTCTTATATTCGTTCCGGTTCTTCTTTTCCGTATCAAATTAAGCGATAAAGATGAACCGATGTAGGTAACTTGTATATGTTAATACCGTATTCTCAAATTAAGACGTGATTTTTATAGCAAGTATTTTTAAATAGAAAACAGGAAAAAGTGAATTCGTAAACCTTATTATCCTTATTAAATGATTTAATGATGACCGGGGACGACTTTAAACTATGTTATAATAAATAGAAAGAATCTTTTGAGGTGATCAAAATGGGTGCGTTAAGCAACAATGCAAAACAAGAGCTTGCAAATGCATTGAATGATAAAAATGAGGCTATGTTTGTGGCCGATGGAAAGTTGTTCTCCCTTGAGGTGCATAATACGGAATCAGAAGATGAAAGTCTTGGCAATTTGGAACAGGAAATTGAATCATACCCAGAATCAAAAGACTCGCACCAGCGTTTTCTTGATAATCCTAACATGAAAAGGTATACCGCAAAAGAATTAAAGGAGCTGCGGTATGACCAAAGAAGATAACATGATTGATGAAATTAATCGTCTGTTATCTTCTTTTCCATATGCCGGAAAGATGGTTGAGCAGGGATCTTTTAAAGGTTTGCGTTGTCTAACATACGGAAAAAGGCCGACATCGAATGTTAAATAACGGGTTCACTTCAGAGGTGCAAACAAGCCATTTACAAGCAAAATCGCAGTAATATTAATATAATTTACTGCGATACTTTTGTTGCTACATAAGGACTTGTCTCTCTTTTGTTTGAAATTCACATAGCAAAACACACCCATTATCACAGATATGGAAATAAATATTTCCGTCTCGCGAATTTCTTGCGATTTAATATGTGAATTACTATGAGAAACAAAGGCATTTGGATTTTTATGTTAAAATGAAAATAGCAATAATACAGAGAAATTGTGAAATTTTACACTTAAACTAACTGGCAGAAGAGTTGAAGAAGAGGAGGAAGATTCTTATGGTTGTCTTATTAGAAAATATATTTCAAGTATCTGGAGTAGTGTTGCTCGTATGTGCAATTTATTATTATTTTCATTTTAAGAAAATCAAGAGGGAAAGGAAACTGACTCCGGTCGAGCTTACAGTTTACGTTGTAACTCAAATTGCATTTTTTCTTTTGGGAAGTAGTTATTTGCTTCTACTTTTGGATAAAAATTATTAAACAAACTGGTGCTTTAGTGGAATAGGTAATTAAAAAATATGGCTTAGAGAATTTATTTCTCTAAGCCTTTTTAATGTGATTTATATTGTGAAATCGGTTGTGAAAATCGCGTGAATTACCTTGTGAATTACGGCGCCAATTATCATTTTGTACCTCACAAGTAAACCCGTTAGAATGTTAAATTATTTGTTTTTTTATGCGGTTTATGAAAATGAAAGAGATATTGATGTTATTAACATTTTGCCATCCCCCTCAAAGCGAAAACGAATAAAATAATTCATGAATCGAGCCAGATTGCTTAACAAAGGGGTTTTGAAGAGCCTCTTTTTTATTTGACTTTTTCTATAAGTGATATAATATAAAAGTTGCATATGTTAGATATATATTGCATAAAACGTGGGTGAATTTATGAAAAATAATGTGAAGATTGCTCGTATTAAAGCTTCTCTTAAACAAGAACAATTGGCTTCGAGAACGGGAGTAACGCGACAAACAATTGGGTTAATTGAAAAAGGAACCTACAACCCAAGTCTTCAGTTATGCGTGGCAATCGCCAAGGCACTTAACAAAACTTTAGACGAATTATTTTGGGAGGTTTAATAGAAATGAAATCCTGGATATCGTTTTTGTTACCGAATGATGAATATAAAGAAAAGATGATGTTGTATTTTTACTGTGAAGGTGCGCTATTACTTCTCCTTTCTCTTATCGCAATGATTATATATAACAACTATTTTGATATAACAGTAGTTAATGCCTTATTATTATCACTTGCTATTTTTCTTTTTTATGTCTCAATAAGATATGTAGTATCCGGCATTGAATATACTGATGTGACTACAACTAAAGCATATAAAAAGGAATTAAAAATCATAGCTGTGAGGATAGCTGTATTTTTTATAAGCTTAATTTTAGGATATTTGATTTTCGCTGGTCCGGAGAAATGGTTTGAAATTTTATGGCTGACATTAAGTGTTAGCTTAAGTTGGTTTGTCGCAAGTTTTACTTCTTTAAAACGTTCTTATAACAAGAACAAGGATTTATTATAAACGGTAGTTTGTACAAGAAATCGGGCGCGATAACGAACTCAATTGTATCAGAATCGTGCCATTTTGTTGAGGAAAGAAAGCAAATCTAGAACAGGATTCGCTTTTCTCTTGCCTTTATCAACTATTTAACTAAAATAAATTAGCACAAAAAATCAAACTTCCTGAAATTTATCCAGATATACTAAAAACATAAAGGTTAGGGGGGGTGTCCTGTTGGCATATCAAGAATATGAACAAGCTATTCAAAGGTCACTAAAGTTTATTGAACAGCATCTTACAGACGAAATACAACTTCATTTTCTAGCTAAACATGTCGGTTATTCAAGATTTCACTTCCATCGTTTTTTTCAAAAGATTATTGGTAAATCGGCTATTAATTATATAAAGGAGCGCCGGATGACCCAAGCCGCAAGGGATTTAATTGTCACAGATCAAAGAGTGATTGACATTGCTCTGCGCTATCGTTTTGGCTCGCAGGAATCCTTTACAAGATCCTTTAAAAAAGTTTACGACATGGCACCAGGGCGTTATCGGAATTTGCTTAGGAAACTAATTAGTAAAGGAGATTCTTTCATGGTTACAGAAAATAATGCACCCATCGGTTGGGTAATGACGGGTGAATCGCCATCGGATTATGAAACAGGTTTAGATACTAGAATTGTCCACAACGGTAATTGCTCGGCATATTTAAAATCAAAGGGTGAGAAGGCACAGGGGTTTGTTACGCTCATGCAACAAATTAAGTCAGATAGGTATCGTGGAGAAAGGCTTAGATTTTCGGCATTTGTTAAAAGTATGGACATTAAAGAATCGGCGGGTTTATGGATGCGTATTGATCATTCTTCTGGTGAGGTACTTGCTTTTGACAATATGATGAATCGTCCAATCAAGGGAACTAATGAATGGAATTATTTCAGCCTTGTATTAGATGTCCCAATAAAAAGTGAAGTGATTGCGTTTGGAGTATTATTAAATGGTCATGGTCAAGTTTGGATGGATGAACTTGGCTTTGAAATTGTGGATGAAAGTGTTCCAGTGACCGAGCATAGACCGTCCGAAGATTTACTAGCCGAACCTGTCAATTTAAATTTTGAAAGTAATAGCACGCGTTAATCAAGGCAAAAAATGTGAGAGGGTGATTGGCTATGAAAAAGATTTTATCAATTTCTTTACTTGTTGTTAATACACTTACCATTATTATAGGGCTTGGATTTTTATTTGGAGAAGATGAAGAACAGTGCGCTGTGAAGTAAAAGTAGCATAGTATTTTAGCAAAAATACTGTTCAAAAAACAAGCGCGATTGCTGAAAATCTAAATGTGTTGAACGCAAAGGGATAAATCCTTTGCGTTTTTTCGTGTTGTTTTCAATGTTATTTAATATTTTCTCCACCGAAAGGGAACTACTTAGAAAACTGCATAAACGGTTTTTAAAGAGGAAGAATAAAAAGGCTGAGTGGAACGTGTCTGACTTGGCCTTTAAAAGATTCTATCACTTTAGATAAAAAAGTAGAGAAATAGTTAACAATAGAATTAAGTAGTTTAATATTAAACAGTTTAATGCTAAACTATATTGTAAAGGAGCTGATTACGAATGGGTAAACTACAAGATAAAATTGCAATTATTACTGGTGGTGCAGGTGGAATCGGCAAAGGGATGGCAACTGCATTTGTGAAGGAAGGCGCAACGGTCGCTATTGTGGACTTAAATGAAGAGGCAGGCAAAGAAACGATTAAAGAACTGCAGGAATATCAGTCTAAATCAATGTTTATTCAAGCGAACCTTGCTGAGCGCACGACAAACTAGAGGGGATCATTAAGCAGGTGGTGGACAAATACGGTAAATTGGACATCCTGGTTAATAATGCAATGCATCTACACATAAGCCCTTTGAAGAATTAACACAGGCTGATCTGGATTTGTCCTTTAATACGGGCTTTTATCCAACTTTTTATCTCATGCAAGCTGCTTTGCCATATTTAAAAGAATCCAAGGCAGCATTATAAACTTTGCATCTGGTGCGGGAATTGAAGGCCATTCTACACAAGCAGCCTATGCAGCTGCTAAAGAGGCTATTCGGGCAATATCTCGCGTGGCCGCAAATGAATTTGGCCAGTTCGGAATTAATGTTAACTTAATTTCGCCAATTGCTAATTCGCCGGGTGTACAGGCGTGGGCTAAGGAAGAACCTGAATATTATCAATCCGTATTATCCAATATCCCAATGCGCCGATTTGGTGAGTTGGAAAGTGATATCGGGCGGGCTGCTGTTTTCTTGGCCAGTGAAGATTCCAATTACATCACCGGTCAGACAATAATGGTTGATGGTGGTTCCATCAAACTACGTTAACTGGAGTGGTACCGTTTGGAAAAGAATAATGTGTTTAAATTGATTCGGGCGGTTGAGTTGTTTACCAATGAATCAATTATTAGATGAATAAAATCATTCAAGCATAACATTGGGATTTCCCCGATCCTTGTCTTGTCAGAACTAAAACAAAAGGGCGCACAAAAGCAATCCGAACTTGCCAATGAGCTAGGATACACTCCGGGTGCAATGACCAATATTGCAAACCGACTGATCAAAGATGGTTATGCAGATCGAAAATACGATGAAGCCGACCGAAGAATTATCCGATTGGCCATTACAGACACAGGCAAGGAACTGCTTGAAGAAGCACAGCAAAAGGGACTTGAGTTAAGAAAAGAGCTTTTTTCTGTCCTAACAGAAGAGGAAATAGAACAGTTTCTAGCAATTCATGAAAAGCTACTAAGGAATTTTGAAAAATAATTTATGGAGATGAATAGGATGGGTCGAGTACAAGGAAAAGTCGCATTGGTAACAGGTGGAGCGTCAGGAATTGGACATTCTGCCGCGACGTTAATGGCAAAAGAAGGTGCAAAGGTTGTAATTGGAGACTTTAATGTTGATGGTGCTAAAGAAGCGGCGGAGCTCATTAGGAATCAAGGCTATGAAGCTACAGGGATTTTTCTCGATGCAGGAAAGGAAGAATCCATCAGGGAAGCAGTGGAATTCACCGTGAAGCAGTACGGAACAATCAACGTTTTGTATAACAATGTTGGGCTAACAAATTTACAGAAGGATCTTGACGTGGTCAACATCGATTTGGCTGAATGGGATCGCTTAATGAATGTGAATACAAAAAGTGTGCTATTGGGCAGCAGGTTCGCGATTCCACATATGATCAAGGCTGGCGGTGGCTCAATTATTAATACTGCGTCAATGGCCGCATTTGCCGGGGATTCAACCAGATCATCCTATGGTGCGTCAAAGGCAGCGGTCGTGAACTTAACACGTTATATTGCCACACAATATGGAAAAGATAATATCCGCTGTAATGGAGTTGCACCAGGATTAATCCTAACACCGGCTGCTAAAAACAACATGCCACCAGAGGTATTGGACATTTTTGCGAAATTCAATGCACTTCCATATCATGGGGAGGCAGATGACATTGGCAATACTGTCTTGTTCTTAGCATCTGATGAGTCGAAATTTATCACAGGTCAAACAATTGAAGTTGAAGGTGGGCACTATATGGGAAATCCAAGTATTGCTGATTTTCAAGAATTTATGAAGAAGACGCAACAATAAATAGTTCACCATGGCGCATATCCACTAAAAAACAAGGTGGATATGTGCTTTATCATGCCTTTTTACTCAATTGGACAAGCTGTTTGGATTTTAGAATTATCCACGGAAATAAATGCGAATTTAGGCCTTGTTCAACGGATAAAATTGGTTGGGTTTTTAACTTGAAAAGCAACGAATGAAGTAGTATAATTCAAAATTAGATTCTATAAACAGACAATATATGTTGATGTATAACCTTGTATAACTTCAAGAATATGGCTTGAGGGTCTCTACCAGGAACCGAAAAATCCTGATTACAAAATAACTAATTTTGTAATCAGGATTTTTTTTATTTTTGGGACATGGGGACAGGTTTGTTGTCCCACCCTTGAACCCAGATATATCGTCAAACAGGACTGGGACAACAAACCTGTCCCCGCGTCCCGATTAGGAAAGGATTTGTGGTTTTGTATGAATTTTAAAGTATTTATACTCGCAATATCAGCTGTTGCAGTTGGGCTTGTTGAATTAATTGTAGGCGGGATACTTCCTGCCATTGCAGATGATTTAAACATTTCGCTTGCTACTGCAGGCCAACTGATAACAGTGTTTGCACTTATATATGCGATTGCCGGTCCAGTTTTACTCATATTAACAAGTAAAATGGAGCGGAAAAAAATATATCTTATCACATTGTTTGTCTTTTTTGCTGGTAATATCATGACATTTTTCAGTCCTAATTTCACCTTGATAATGATTGCCAGAATATTGACGGCGATGAGTACGGCATTAATTGTAGCCCTGTCTTTGACCATTGCTACCAAAATTGTTAAGCCTGGACAGCAAGCTAGGGCAGTAGGATTTGTGTATATGGGAATCAGCTCTTCGCTAGTACTGGGCGTTCCTTTGGGCATTTTAATTTCAGATGCATTTGGATGGCGCGTTATTTTCCTTTGTATCGCTGCCTTATCAGTCGGATCTTTTATTCTTGTTGCACTGTTTATGGACAAAATCCAGAGTGAAAAGACGGTTCCGCTAAAAACACAATTAAAGGCAATTGCTAGTCCGAAATTAGGAAGTGCCCATTTGGCAACCATGTTTATGCTTGCTGGACACTATACCCTTTATGCGTACTTTACACCTTTTCTGGAAACAACACTTCATCTGAATTCCACGTGGATCAGTATTGTTTATTTCGTATTTGGCATAGCAGCTGTAAGTGGAGGAGCGGTTGGCGGATCGCTTTCAGATAAAATAGGCGCCGAAAAAAGTATTCTAGTTGTGATTGGTTTATTTGCTATCGTACTGTTTGTGCTGCCATTTTCAACGGTTTCACTCGTTATATTTACGCCAATAATGATGATATGGGCTGCATTAAGTTGGGCACTTGCTCCACCACAGCAAAGTTATTTGATTCAAACAGACCCAAATACAGCAGATATTCAACAGAGCTTTAATAATTCTGCACTGCAGATTGGCATTTCCCTCGGCTCCTTGATAGGTGGTATTGCATTGGGACAAACCGGATCTGTAGCCAACATATCTTGGGTTGGTTGTGTAATTGTTATCATATCCTTGCTTTGTGCAGTATTCTCATTGAAAAAGCCAGTTGTTTCTCAGAAGTCTGAATTGGAAAATGCATAATGGTTAAAGCTGCACTATTGCAGATGAAAGGCGTATCCGGAATTATCCTGGATACGCCTTGTTTGTTTAATAGCCCACCTCAACAGCTGCATTCACAATATACATCAAATCATTTTTATCGTGTTTATCCTCAAGAAAAATGCCACTGGTTGTTGCCATACCGCCATTGACAGCTTCAACTGTTACGGTGCCATATGGAATCATCGCTTTGATTTTTTCCTCATCCAATTTGTCATGATCAGCAGGGATGGCTAATTTCACATTTACTTTCATATTTTCCAAATTCTCATCAGGGAGCATTTTTGTAATCCCTGGCATGGAATTATAATGAATCGCATCCTCAATTGCTCGCTGAGATGCTTGTGTCACATTTTGACCGTGAACATCAAGGCCTGTCCCGGTTTGAATAAATAAGAGTTGTTGCATGGTATCGCTCCTTATTGTGTGGTTTTTAGTGATGTTCCCTTGTGTTACATATAACAAACGTGTTGATTGGTAATAGCAAACATTCTAATAGAGCGTGTTCAAAAAGGAGGATAAAAAGGACCGAGAAGTTCGAGGCGGCGTAGTTTCGAGCAGCGGAATGTATGCATTTAGATACATGAGCAGCGGAGAAACAAGCCAACGAAGAAATTCGATGTGTCATTTTTACCGGACTTTTTGAACAACCTCTAATAGACATGAATTCGAGTCACTGGTCTTTCTCCAATTCCACAAGTTTGTTTGTTATCGATGCTTGCTCCTTCTCGGCAATATCATTTGTAATTATACCTTCTTTTAACAAGCGGTCAATGGCCTCGTGCTGTGCATATAAGGAATGTTTGTGGAGGACAGTTTGTTGTTTTTCCTTAAGATTAGGATATTTTTGCAACAGCTGCTCGACACCACGTTGTGCATTGGTTATTCCCAGTTCATATTTGTCTATGATTTCCTTTGCCACTGTTTCCGTTATTAACAGATTCCTTTTCACTTTTGTTATTTCTTCAATGGCTGTTTCGTATCGATATGAACGGGCAATAAGTTCACGATAATCCTTATATCCTTTCTCTTGCTTTTTGACACCTAGTAAGGATATAAGTGGCTTAATGGACAGTCCTTGGAGAACCAATGAGAATAACACCACACTAAAAGCCATAATCAAAATTTCCTCCCGACCTGCGAAATCATTAGGCAGACTGAGAACAAGTGCAATGGATAATGACCCTTTTAAACCGCCCCAATTTAAAATATGCTTCCATGGGTTGGGAAAATTTTTCATGAATAACAAACTACCATAAACTGCAATACTTCTCGCAACAAGCACGATTAGAATAGCAATAAAAATGAGTCCCCATTTATCTGCTACATTGATTCGCGTTATTTCCAATCCGACCATTAAAAATACGAGGGAATTTGCCAGCAGTGCTGCTACATCCCAAAAGTTACTAATATTTAACCTTGTCGTTGGACTCATCCCAATTTTAGTACCATAATTACCTAAAACAAGGGCAGAAACAACAACTGCGATGACACCCGATGCTCCAACGCTTTCTGCAAGTAAATATGCCCCATAAAAGAGAATGATGCTAAAAATAATTTCTAATGGATAATCATCGAAGTGCCTAGTTATACGGGATACCCCATATCCTAGAGCACCACCAATGATCAGTCCGAGCGAGATCACTTTTACAAATTCCCATAATCCCAAGCCAATACCTTCAAAGCCAAGATCAACATATTGTAGCAAGGAAAAAGCGGATATATTGAATAGAACAACTGCTAAACCGTCATTAAATAAACTTTCCCCTTCAATTACAGTTGCAAGACGTTTGTTTACGCCAACGCTTTTAAAAATAGACAATACGCTTACTGGATCTGTGGCGCTCATCAAGGCTGCAAATACGAATGCTACCGGGATAGAAAGCTGCAGAAGCCACATGGATGAAAAACCAACAACGATAAATGATAAGAAGGTCCCTCCAAAAGCAAGAGCAAGAACAGGAGCTTTATTTTCGTAAAGATGAGCGAATGGTAACTTTAATCCGGCTTCCCCCAATAATGCAGGTAAAAATAATGTAATAATGACAAAGTTAAACACTTCCCCTTCTGTAATAAACGCCTTTAACGGCCCCAACGCGGGAATGTTTGCAAGCCCAATGATTGCACCAACAATGACAAGTGCAATCGGATAAGGTTGTTTAAACTTTTTCGCAACAGCAGTAATCCCTGCTGCAATCATAATCATTATAAGTCCTAGTTCGAATATATGGTGTGGATCCAGATCATGCATGGACGCTTCCCCCTTCTGATTTTTCACGGATATCATTTATTTTCCCCAAACATATGAAAAAGATTAGATTCTACAAACATGATTAGGTAAACTGGGACATGGGGACAGGTTTCTTGTCCCAGCAGCATCGCAATATATTGTGTTAGGTGGGATGAATTTATGGATAAGTTAAATGGGGATACCCAATACATAAGAAGTCTTCGAATAAAAAAGGATGAGATACCTTCATATAACATGTTTCCGTATAATCTTCCGGTTGTCCGTACATTTAGGGAACTTGCCTTTCATCCTAATGTTACATACGTAATTGGGGAAAATGGAATGGGAAAGTCAACATTGCTTGAAGGCATTGCTGTTGCGTTAGGGTTTAATCCTGAAGGCGGAACACGTAATTTTAACTTTTCTAGTTATGACTCTCACTCTAAGCTTGATCAATATTTAACTATAATAAAAGGTGCACATAGACCAAAAGATAGCTTCTTTTTCCGTGCAGAAACGTTTTACAATGTGGCAACAAATATTGAGGAGATGGACGCACAACCAACTCCCGCCCCAAGGGTTATCGATTCCTTTGGTGGCAAATCGCTCCATGAGCAATCGCACGGCGAATCCTTTTTTGCAGCTTTTATCAATCGGTTTCAGGGTAAAGGGTTATATATTTTGGACGAACCAGAAGCCGCACTGTCCCCACTACTTGCCAGGATTCATGAGCTGGTCAATCAAGGATCACAGTTTATCATATCAACCCACTCGCCGATTATAATGGCATATACTGATGCAAAAATCATTGAGCTTACAGAAGAAGGCATGGACGAAAAGGCCCTAGAGGACACGAATCACTACACAATCATGAAACAATTCTTCGAGGACAAAGAACGCATACTGCATCACCTATTTCAATAATGCAGCAGAACGGGACATGGGGACAGGTCCATTGTCCCAGCAGTTTCATAATATATACTTTTGGGCAATGGACCTGTCCCTATGTCCTAGAAAAGGAATGATAGGAATGAAAATATCAATTGTTGCGGTTGGGAAATTGAAGGAAAAGTACTTAAAGCAAGGAATCCAGGAATATTTAAAAAGGCTCACCGCCTATGCAAAAGTAGATATTATCGAGGTTGCCGATGAAAAGGCTCCGGAGAACATGAGCGAAGCAGAAATGTTGGAAGTGAAGCGGAAGGAAGGAGACCGAATCCTAGGTGCAATTTCACCGGATACATATGTGATCACGCTAGAAATCAACGGCAAAATGCTAACATCCGAACAATTGGCAGCCAAAATGGATGAGCTTGCTACATATGGGAAAAGCAAAATTGCGTTTGTGATTGGCGGTTCGCTTGGGATAAGTGATGCTGTGCAGAAGCGGGGTGACTTGGCATTGTCATTTTCTAAGATGACGTTTCCTCATCAGGTAATGCGGTTGGTGTTGTTGGAGCAGGTTTATCGGGCGTTTCGGATTATGCGGGGGGAGCCGTATCACAAATAGGTAGCGGTTTACTTAAAAAACAAGCCAATTTTATTTATTAAAGTTGTTGGATACCTCTTCCAACAACATTTTTAAAACAACAGAATAGTTTTTATGCAACACTAATGGGAATTAACTAATTTTTATACTCTAAAGACTGTGGCAGTAAATTAAATCACTCCCCGTGCATGTGTCAGACTTTTCTCGTTGTGCCTTTAAACAATATTTTAGGGGCTATATTTTCGGGTACAATGCTGAACAATCCAAAACATTATACCAGTACCTAGGTTAATATATTTACATTCAATTTTAGTATTATATTTTAAAAGGTTCTCTGTAAAACATAGCAGTGATTCATCTCATGCACACTCACCTCCATATTTAACAAAGAACCTTTCTTTGATATGGATATGAAAACATATCAACTTATTCCTAGGACACGAATTATTTTAAATCAAGTGACTCCATTGTCCAAGATTGAATTTTATCAACGAGTTCCGGTTTATCAGTTAACTTTTCGCCGTAAGAAGGGATCATTTCTTTTAGCTTTGGTTTCCATTCATCAAGCTGCTTAGGGAAACAATTTTCAATTAAACGAATCATGTCTGAAACGGATGTTGAGGCACCTGGAGAACCACCAAGTAATGCGGCTAAGGAGCCATCTTTACTACGTACAACTTCTGTATCGCTAAATTGAATTGTTCCTTTGCCCTTATCTGTATCTTTAATTACTTGTACACGTTGTCCTCCCACTTTTAGTTCCCAATCTTCATCTTTCGCATCAGGGAAGAATTCGCGCAGTTCTTTCATTCGTTCTTTTTTTGTTAATCTTAATTGTTGGATTAAGTATTGTAATAATGATAAGTTTTTTGCACCTGCAGCCATCATCGTAATTAGATTATGCGGTTTGACTGAGCCAAATAAATCCATATTTGATCCTGTTTTTAGGAATTTAGGTGAAAAACCAGCAAATGGTCCGAAAATCAACGTTTGTTTGCCATTAATTGTTCTTGAGTCCAAGTGTGGAACAACAAGTAGTGGAGCTCCATCTGGATTTTTACCATATACCTTCGCATGATGCTGTTTTATTACCTCAGGATTATTACATTCCAAGTATTGCCCACTAATTGGGAATCCTCCTATATGTTTGCTTTCAGGAATTTGCGTTTTTTGTAGTAAAGGTAAACTTTTACCACCAGCACCAATAAATACGAACTTCGCTGTGTGTGTTTCAATTACCTCTTCACCTTTTTGAACGGTAACTTCCCATAAGCCGTCTTTCCTGCGCTTGATATCTTTAACATTGTGGTTGTAATTGATATTCACATTTCTTTTTTCTAAGTAATCACACATTGCGCGAGTTAGTGCCCCGTAGTTAACATCAGTACCATCATCAATTTTTGCCCCAGCAACGGCTTCATTTGTTGATCGATCCTTCATCATAAGTGGGAACCATTCTTTTAGCATACTTGGATCATCAGAGTACTCCATTCCATTAAACAATGGGTGCTTAGACATTGTTTCAAAACGTTTCTTTAAAAAAGCTACATTTTTTTTGCCTTTTACAAAACTAATATGCGGTAAACTTGTAATAAAGTTACGTGGTTCTCCAATTAAATTTTGATCCACTAGATAAGCCCAGAACTGTCTTGAAAGTTGGAAGCGTTCATTTATTCTGATTGCAGCTTCCATATCAATTGTGCCATCAGGTTGCTCAATTGTATAATTCATCTCACATAAAGCAGCATGTCCTGTTCCTGAATTATTTCGTTCATTAGAGCTTTCTTTACCAGCTTCATCAAGTTGTTCAAATACTGTAATTTTCCATTCGGGTGCTAATTCGTTTAGCAACACCCCTAAGGTAGCACTCATAATTCCTGTACCAATTAAAATAGCATCTGATGTAGATGGTCTGTTATTCATATAAATCACCCTCGTATAATAATAATTTGGTAATTCTTTCAAAGTTTATATTTTCCGTATTGTTAGTGAAGTACCCAACTTAAATTTGGGATTATGGTCGGACGGATAAAGAAATATTTAAGTTCGTTCGTCTTAACACCGTTTAAAGCAGGTCATCAGATGACTAGCTTGTTTAGAAAGGCCCTACAGTTTGTAAAGCCAGAACAATCATTGTTAATCAATATATTCCGCAATTAAACGGTCAACTTCAATCAGATGATCACGCATTGCTTTTTGAGCATTTACTAGGTTTCTGGCCTTAATGGCCTCAAAAATACGCTGATGTTCTTTGAAAAGAGCACCTTTTCTCTCATCTGAATATAAAATTAGCCGACGTGTTTCACGCATAGATTCAACCATAATGTCGGAAACACTTCCCATTAGGTTTATCAGCATTCTATTATGTGTTGCATTCACTACGCTTAGGTGGAATTCAAGGTCTGCTTTTTCACCAAGTTCCCCTTTTCCCTTCGCATCGTACATTTTCTGTAATGCCTTTTCCATCGGGATTAAATCTTCTTCTCGGTGACTAAGCGCAGCAGCACTAGCTGAACCAACTTCGAGAATTTTCCGCACCTCGGATAATTCTTTGATATCCTCACGCTTTAACAGCAGCGCAGTGGTAACAGGGAGTGAAAATTGAGAGGGATCAAACTTGGTAATATATGTTCCTTCCCCCTGTCGCATTTCCACTAAACCAATGGCACGTAATCCGCTTAATGCTTCCCGGACCGCCGAACGGCTGACATTGTAATCTTTTGCTAACTGTTCAACTGAAGACAGTTTATCACCTGGTGAAAGTTCTCCAGACTTTAACATGTCGATCAATGAATCTGAAACTTCTTCATATATTTTTCTTGTCTTTATCGGCTTAACATTCAAGATATCCCTCCTATCCTACATTCTAGTTTACCGCATAGGTGCCAAATAAGGAAGAAAGAGCCTAGTCCACTTTGTATTACGGTGCTTTGTTTGTTAACGCTTTCTATTTATTTGTAGGTAAACTGCATTTTAAATGAATTGCATGATTATAAATCCGCCAATACCAGCTAAAATGCCATATAATATTGCTGGTGTTAACGTCTTTCGGATAATATCTCCCTCTTTACCTGTCAAGCCAACAACTGTTGACGCTGCAACAACATTATGAACACAAATCATATTCCCAGCAGCAGCACCAATAACCTGGATTGCCAATATAATCTGAGGATTCATACCAACTTCATTTGCTACATTAAACTGAATTGGTGAAAACGTCAGTGTTGAAACGGTTGCACTACCGGTAATAAATGAACCAAGTTCTCCAAGGAATGGAGCAACAAATAACCATCCGGAACCAAATGTTTCTGCCAATGTCCCGGCAATGTATTGTGGCATACTAACTAAGTCATTCATATTCAAACCAGAATTGGAGAACACTTGTACCAGTGCAAGTGTTGAAAACAAGGCAAGGCCAGCACTCTGAACTTGTCCAAGTGATTTTTTTGATGCCTTTGTGAAATTTGAAAATGACTTACGCTGGATTAATATTGCAAATAGAGCTGCAATGATTAAAATTGTTCCAGGAGAGTACAACACTTCCCATCCAGATGTTATCCCTTCAATTCCAAGAATATTACTCCATGTCCAATCAACGTGATTAAGGGTAAACGCTTTAATTGGGTCTATGATTCTAGTGATAAGCAGTAACCCTACTACCATTAGATATGGTGACCAAGCCTTTATTAACCCCATATTAGATTTATCTTCTGATACTTTGAAATCAGATTGGAGTGCCTCATTCCACGTTGTCTTTGGTAGGAGAAACCCTTTTCTTGCAGTTAATGTGGCAACAGCAAGTCCAGTTAATGAAGCCAAAATGGCCACAAACTCCTGTCCAAATAATGTTGCATATAAAAGCGATGACCCTGTATAGGTTATACCAATGAGAAGTGCCCATGGTACCATTGATAATGTACTGGATAGTCCCTTTTTCTTACCAAAAAATAGAGTCAAAATAGCAATTAAAATAAGTGGTACAAACGTTCCAGCAAACAAATCAATCAGTGTAACATTCACACCAATTTCATTAAAAAATGCTAAATTTGCATTAGGAATATTACTTAAACCTACTTGAATCGGTGTACCGACAGCGCCAAATGATACAGGAGAACTATCAGCGATTAAAGCCAATGCAGCAGCAGCCATTGGGTTAAAACCAAGTGCTACCATTAAAGGGCCTGTCACAACAGCTGGTGTCCCAAATCCTGCAGCCCCCTCGATCAATGCACCGAATAAGAATGCGACAATAATAACTTGAACACGCATATCGCTTGAAATATTACGAAAACCCTGATTTACCCGATCCACCGCACCGGTATGTCGGAGTGTATTTAGTAAAACAATAGCACCAAATAGAATCAATAGAATTGTCAATGCTTTATGTAGCCCTTGAAGTATGGAAGCAATGACAATTGTCCCACCCATTCCCCACACAAAAAGTGCTAAGCCAATTACAATGAGTGCACTAAAGAGCATTCCTTTAACTGCTGGCATTCTAAAGATAACTAGGAAAATGAATGGTGCAATTATCGCACTTAATGCTGCAAATAATAACATGTTAAATAATCCCCCCTTATTATGAGTTCACCAAAAAAACGCTTTCATTTTGTGGTGATCTAGTTGTTCGTTCCTCGGGTCATCTGATGAGTTATTTTTATTTTAAAGCGAATTTAAGATTACGTCAATAACTTTAGACTTATTGTAATTATCTGCATATGCAAAAGTGGAAAGCGTGGAAGTTGTCGAGGAAAAGGCTCCGGAAGATATGAGTGTAGCTGAGATGAGGTCAAACGGGAAGAAGGCGAGCGTATTCTTTTAAACATTCAGCGAGGATACATATGGAGTCAATCCCCCGCTTCTCTACCGCTTTAGTGTAGTGGGGGATTGGCACAATATTTGCTATTTAATAGCGGGCGATCCAAGGCATAATATTGGATCCAAGGCATAATATTGGTAAATATGGAAGTTGCTAAAGAAAAACACGGGAGGAACCCTGTGTCAAACAAATCCAACTCCTACATTTCCCCCTGCGTCCTAAAAACCAATAACACTCACAAATATTGATGTGTATCAACATTTGTGAGTGTTTTAAAATAAACTCGTTTTTTACCTAAAATATCAGTTGTTCCTACATCATACACACAAAATTTAAA
>NZ_JBSVKG010000031.1:0-37934 GCF_054048505.1 Virgibacillus sp. FSP13
TGTACAAACATGGATTTTGTGGTATAGTAAACATAGAAAAGTGCATATGATAATAAAGACCGAACCCATCAAGTGGGGCAAGGCGCATTTAAGGAAAGTAATCCCTCAAAGGCCGTTCAAACCACATGAGGGATTATTTTTTATTTTTATCGGACATGATAAACGCAATTAACATGCCAAATGAAACCATCAGCATTAGAACGCTTATTATATCTATAGGCGTCACCTCCCTTCTTGGAAATTCCAAAGAAGGTTACCAGTGCGTCACCCCTCATGTGAAGCCAGTCTATTAAACTTTATTATAACATATTGCTATCATTCTATAGCAAAATTAAATAAACAAAATGAATTCAATTTAAACTGAGGTTATCTAAGCAATGATGTGCCGCAATCGGGCACTATAACGGCACAGTTATGCTACACATGGACGCCTTTAGAAGTAATTCAAAGTATACTGGGTTCATGAAAAAAGTGAAACAACAAGGATTTATGCCGACTAAGATATGATTTTTACAGCAAGTACTTTTAATTAGGGAACTTTTGAGCAGTTATGTCGGCTCGATTATAAGTTATAATAAAAGGTATATCTTAATGGGGTGTATGACATGTCCCTTCCTGAAAAAATTATTAAAGAAATTGACATGCTGAATAAGAAGGATAGACAAAAGGTCCTCGATAAAATTAAAGAAAAATACATGGCTAGTGATGTCGTTTTAGTGAACGAAAATTATTCGTGTTGGGATAATGAGAAAGATGACATTTACAATGAGCAGTGATGAAACAGGGTGATGTTTGACTAGCGAATGTTTTAAAGGATCTCGCGCTAAACAAAGCAGTGCCCTGTTATTATTGCTCCAGTAACAAGAATTACTTCTGTACATGGTTCAGAGTTAAAACGCCATCTGGGTTCATTACATATCCATGATCTTGAACGTGTACTTCATATAAGTAGAAATTTACTTTAGAGGTGTAGCCTTTAATTTTATATATTGCAGTTCCACAATAGGGCCATTAAATTGAATAAAAGTACTTAAAAAAGGGGGTAGGTTTGGGATGGAGAAATGGGTTGGCGCTGCAGGTGTTTGTGTAAAAGATGATTGTGTTTTAATGGTACTACAAGGAAAAATTGATGAACCAAAGCGATGGTCGGTTCCTTCTGGGGGGCTGGAGGGCGGAGAAACATTTGAAAAGTGTTGTATTAGGGAGGTTGAAGAAGAAACAGGATACAATGTCGAGGTATTACGCTTTTTATTAAAAAAAGAAAGTGATTATGGTGAAGTACATTATTTTGAAGTAAATGTAACGGGCGGAAAGCCAAAAATTCAAGACCCTGATGAACTCATTTATGATATTGATTGGAAATCACTTGAAGAAATCCAAGATTTATCTCTTTCGTTTGAAGAAGATAGAAGATTTTTAATGGATTTTATAGCGGGTATTAAAAAATAATCCTTTGAAAAGATTTCTTCATCAATCGGTCACAATTATCTAATAGGAATCGCGCTTAAATCATATATAAGAGCCATATTGTTGAAGGTATTAAACGAATGGGGGATATAAATGTACACAACAGAAGATCTAATTGATGATTTTGAAGGTTTTAACTCCTATGTCAGTTCTTTGAAGACAATTGAAGAGACTCTTTTCTTTGAACCAATAGCGGAGGATAAATGGTCTATAGCGGAGATTATTAGTCACATATCATTCTGGGATAGGTACATTCGAGAAGAAACGTTGCCACAAATGAAACCTAATGCAGTCATTGAAAGTATTGACTTTGAAATATTGAATGGTCAGGCAGAAAAATATGCATTATCCGGTGTATCCCAACGGCATTTACTTCAACAAAAGCTGGAGGAAAGAACTCGGCTTGCATCTGATCTAAGAAAAAAAGATGAGAATGAGTTTTTTGCGAAATTTACATTGAACGAGGAAGAAATCGACAAGTATTCAGGTTACCCACATACCATATTTAATTACATAGCGGGATTTCAATGGCACGATAATCATCATAGACAGCAAATTGATGGTTTTTTGAAGAAAAAAGGAATAGAGATACCGTAATTATTTGTAAATAGAATCCTTATCAATAGGGCGCAGTTGTGGAAGAAGGGCTGCGCTCCAAACGGGCCAGATTGCTTAACAAAAAGGTGTTTGCTTAGTTATAATATTATAGAGGTGATATCGAATGTGTAATTGGATGTTCGGTGGTACGTTTGGCGGGGATATGTTTAGTGGAATGGGTTTTCCAATGATGGCTTTAGGTGGAATTACCATACTGTTATTCTGGGGACTTGTTATCTGGGCAGTTATCTATTTGATTCGTAAACTAACCCAAGGACAAACGTTTTCAACTGATGGCCATACATTAAAAATTTTACAAGAACGATACGCAAGAGGGGAAATTGACACACAAGAATATAATGACAAATATAAAGAACTAAATAAAGGAAAATAGATAGCAACCTAATGATATCCATGTCATTAGGTTTAACTTTTATCAACCATCCCATTATGCCAGAAAAGGTTGCGATTGTGGCATAAGATTTTCTGTTGCATCTGCTCCTAACGGGTGCGTTTATTCAATAGGGCGGTTGGTTTATGTATTAAACAGTAGATTAAAAATAATGGATAGGAGTGGGATGATACCATATGGAGCAATAAAAGCAAAAGTTGGAATAAATCCTGAATTTTTGCCTTTTTTAAAAGAAAAAAATTTAAATTCAGTTGATGAAGATGTTAATTTATCACTAGCCATGTGTTTGTTTACTGCAAGAAAACTAACACTGGCCAGGGCAGCTGAACTTTGTGGTAAAAGCTTATCTGATTTTATTCAAATCCTAATTGACCATAACATTCATTGGGCTAAGTATACAGAAGAACAAAAAAACAAGATGACGAAACCATAGAATTTATTCTAAAAGAAGATGGTAAAGACGATGAAAGCAATATGTAATACTGGTCCTATTATTGGGCTATTTCGAATATCTTAAAAATTAATAAACCAGTTACTTAAGGAAGTTGGAGAAAATAATCCGAAACGACTTATTTTTCTTGCTAAATAATATTTCGTGATAAAATTAAATAATGGTTATCTAACTATTTCATCCAAATGTTTTATAAGTGCGTGTTCAAAAAGTCTCCAAATTAGAAGCAAGAAGGTCGAGGCGGCGTAGTCTTGAGGACCGGAATGTAGGTAAAATCTACATGAGGACCGGAAAGACAAGCCAACGAAGAGATTCGCCGCTTATCATTTGGTGACTTTTTGAACAACCTCTATAAGCAATTGGTATATGTTCATATTCGGCTCATGCAGAGACGCATTCGTGTATTAAGGAATGCGTTTTTTTACGTATTGCCAATTGCAACATATATGGTATAATTATCAAAATTATATTAAAATTATGGGAGTAGGATTACATGTTTACGTTTAAAATTGATACGGATTTGTCATTGAAATTACTTGAAAAGGAAGATGCTAATGAGTTGTTTGCTTTGGTGGATGAAGCCAGAGATTACTTAAGGGAGTGGCTTCCTTGGGTAGATAACATGAAACAAGTTGCGGATTATGAGCCTGTAATCGAAATGTGGTTGAAGCAATTTGCCGACCATGATGGTTTTCAAGTCGGCATTATGTACAATGAACGTTTAGTGGGTATGGTTGGTTTCCACGGCATCGATTGGTCAAACAGAAAAACAAGCATTGGCTATTGGTTGTCCGAAAAATATCAGGGGCGCGGTTTGATGACTAGGGCTGTAGCAGCATTGATAGACTACGCGTTCACAGCTTATAATCTGAATCGTGTTGAAATACAGTGTGGTATCGCTAATCAAAAAAGCAAAGCCATTCCTGAAAGACTCGGGTTGAAGCAGGAGGGTATTATCAGGGACGGTGAATACCTGTATGATCATTATCATGATTGCGTTTTGTATAGTGTGCTTTCACAAGAATGGGAGATTTATGATTACAGCCATTGAAATGTACCATCCTTGACATACTTTTTACAACTGAATGACAAAAATTGTACCAATGTATGACAGGTTTAAGAAAATTATTTTTAGGGGATTTCACAATGAGCGAATCTAGAAGTGAAGAACAATTTGCTGAAAATCAAAAGCCGAAGAATAAATCGAAAAGAGTTGGAATCTTCCTTATTGTACTTTCATGCATTTTGTATGGAGTCGCTTTTATTATCCCCTTTACCACACTTCCCACAAGCACGAAAGTCATCATAACTCCTTTATTAGTTGTGCTAGGAGAAATAGCATTCTGGGTTAGTTGTATCATTGTTGGTAAGGAACTGATGAAGCGTTACAGAAAACACTTGAATCCCGTGAAGTGGTTTAAAAAATCAAAGGACGAAAACACGGAATACCGGAATGCTGAATGATTTGGTATTCAGTAACGTGCGCTTTAACGGGATAAAGAAGCATCCTAATTTGCGCGAACGGACCATATTGTTCAGGAAAGTAATTAAAGTTAAATAGCGAGATGTTGAATAACACCGAAACTTATATTGCTTTTTCTCGTATATATGATTATAACAATTGGAAAGTTTGTATTACCGGGCCACATTGTGGATGGCATGGTGAAAAAGGAGGTCTTATATTATGTTTAAAAGGTTTTTTATGGTTGTTTTTACTTTAGTAATAGCTATTGCAGGGGTTTTACTAGCTGCTAAGCATCCAACAGGTCCTAACACTGTTTCTTACGATGAACCAGCTGGTATATGGATATCAATTGGTATAATAACAGTACTATTTTTACCGCCCTTGATTTTAACTCTGTTTAGCAATCGAGTTGTGAGAATCATATTTACAGTGTATCAAGCCTTTGTAGTAATTACATTTTTAGGAATTATACCAATCGGATTTCTTACTCCTAGTAATATTGGGGTTAGCGTTATTGCAATTATGGGAGCTTTGGTTAGTATAGCTAGTGTTGTTGTAACTTTAAAAACTAATCCAAGTAATGAAGTCAAGTTTTGATTTTAATCTACCGCAAATAGGCGCGATTGAAAAATTGTGGATGGACTTGATTCATTGTCTAGACCAATCCCTGTTCTTTTTAAGAAGTTATGTTTTCACATCCTTACCGTAATAGTCTGAAACTTCGGGGTATTTTCCTTTGGTACATGCTGTTTGCGACAAGTTGTAAATCGTTGATGAAAAATTGATAGAAGTGCGGGCTGTAATCAGCGTTATAATGAACCAGTTTTAAACAACTTATTTTTAATGACATGAAACAAGGTGAAACGATGGGAAACCAACAGCAAAAATATGAACAGTTAATCGAAAAAGTAACAACATGGTGTAATAACCAAGAGGACATCCGGGGTATGATTATCGTGGGCTCGAGAGCAAGAACGAAAAGGCCTGCGGATGAGTGGTCAGATCTGGATTTGGTGCTTTTCTCAACCGAGCCGGATAAATACTTAATTTCTGAAAATTGGGTAGGTGAAATAGGCCCTTACTGGATAACGTTCATTGAAAAAACGGCAATAGGTGGGGGAAAGGAGCGTCGTGTATTATTTGAAGATGCGGTTGACGTTGATTTTTCGATATTTCCGTTACTTAGCTTAAATCAATTGTTTGCGAGTGACGAGATTCGAACGACATTAAACAGAGGAATTCGTGTTTTAGTAGATAAAGATAGACTGTTTGAACGTTTTGCTAATTTGGAGGAAAACACAATGGTTGAAGATTATTCCTTGCCATCCAAAGCAGAATGGACAGAGGTTATTCTTGATTTTTGGTATCATGCGGTCTGGGGTGCGAAAAAACTGTTACGTGGAGAATGGTGGACTGCAAAAGTATGTATTGATAATGATTTGAAACAGCTTTTGTTAAAAATGACGGAATGGCATGCCAAAGCAAAGTACGGCAACGATTATGATACATGGCACAATGGAAGGTTTTTTGATAAATGGGCTGATCCTAAAATTAAGGGGGAACTCAGAAAATGCTTTGCCCGTTATGATTCCCGTGAGATGCAGCATGCTTTAAAACACACAATGGATTTATTCCGAAGCGTTGCCAGTGAAACTACAACGCAATTCGACTATGACTATCCAGTAAAGGCTGATGAAAAAGCTACTGAGTGGATTTACCAACAATTCAAATGGAGATCAATGTAAGCATGAAATCTCTTGTCTCCACCAATAGTTTTCTAGCACTGTTTCAGTCTTGCAAACAGTGCTAGAGTTGCAATAAGGAGCCTTACTTCATAACCCGTTTAACGAGCGAGTTTGCTAGTTTACTCCCAGGATAGCGCAATGGCATATCAAACTTGGTCGTTTGTTTCATGATGCTCTTTTTATGGGAGAATGCTTCAAAGCTATATTTCCCGTGATATCCTCCGATGCCACTATTGCCGACACCACCAAATGGCAGGTGTGGGTTTGCTAGATGGTAGAGTGTGTCATTGATACATCCGCCACCAAAAGAAACGTGCTGCATTACTTTTTGCTGATCGTGTTCATTTTCGCCAAAATAATAGAGTGCTAGTGGTTTATCCATTTGTTTTAACTTGGAAATGACATCATCTAATTCGGTAAAGGTCAATACAGGCAGTAGGGGACCGAAAATTTCTTCCTGCATAATAGAATCTTCCCAAGAAATTTCATCCAATAGAGTTGGTTCAATCATGTGGTTATCCGGATCAACGTTACCACCTAAGATAATTCTTCCATCATTCATGTAGGCTTGTAATCGGTCAAAATGCTTCTTGTTGACGATGTGTACATAATCCTCATTTTTCAACGGGTTTTTACCATAAAAGGATTTCAGATGTTTTTTCATTGCTTTTAGTAATTTTGGTTTCACTTTTTCATGAACATATACGTAATCCGGTGCTACACATGTTTGTCCTGCGTTTGTAAATTTCCCCCAGACAATTCGTTTTGCTGTAAGATTAATATTTGCATCTTGTTCAATAATGGCGGGGCTTTTCCCGCCTAATTCTAGGGTAACGGGGGTCAGGTGCTGGCTTGCTTCTCGCATAATAATTTTACCCACTGCTGAACTTCCCGTGAAAAAGATGTAATCAAAGGGTTGCGCTACTAATTGCTCGCTTGTTTCCTTTTCTCCTTCGACTACCGTAACATATTGGCTGTCAAACGTATCACGAATCATTTCCGCTAGTAGCGATGACGTTGCTTGAGTGAACTCGGATGGTTTTAGTACGACTGTATTCCCCGCAGCCATCGCACCAATCGCTGGAGCAATGGCTAGTTGTAATGGATAATTCCAAGGAGAGATGACAAGTGTAACTCCATATGGCTCTCGGACAATATAATTTTTCGTTCCTTTATGGGTGATGGGTGCCTCAGCTTTTTCCGGCTGCATCCATTCTTTGAGATGTTTAAGGGCAAAATCAATTTCCGTGTATAAAAAGCCTAACTCGGTTGTAAGTGTCTCGTGCTGAGATTTATTTAAATCCGTTTTTAATGCCTGATAAATTCGCTTTTCGTTTGATTTCAGCATTGCTTTTAGTTTTTTTAACTGTTCTTTACGAAAAGCATATGACAATGTTTCCCCAGTTAAGAAATATTCGCGGTGGCTGTTGACTACTTCAGCAAATCGGTTCATGTAATGCCTCCTCCATTATTTTGAATCTATTGGAACAACATAAAAATCATGCGCAAGTTCTGTGTTCGAAAATACGTCACGAGCTTCCTGGAGTAATTGTTGATAATCGGCTTGCTGGTAACGTGAAGAGATATGATTTAAAACCAATTTTTTGACGTTGCTCATTTTTGCAAGTAATGCAGCTTGGGTTGTTGTCGAATGAAAATAATCGTTTGCCAGTGCTGCTTTGTCATGCTCAAATGTTGCTTCATGGACAAGAACATCGGAATTCTCTACAAACGCTTGACTTTGTTCGGGAAAGCGCGTATCTCCAAGAATAGAAATAATGCGTCCTGGTTTATCTGGCCCGATAAAATCAGCGCGGTGAATCGTTTTTCCTCCCTCGGTTGTCAAGGTAGGGTTGTCTTTAATTTGCTGATAGATTGGCCCAGGTTGAATCCCAGCTTCTTTTAATTTGTCTACCAAGAGTTCGCCTGGTTTGTCCTTTTCGACGATCCGATAACCGAAACATTGGATTCCATGGTTCAGTTCTTGGCAATAAACGGTGAACGTATCATCCTCAAAAATCTGCCCTTCGTTAATTTCAATAATTTCCAATGGGTAGGTGAGGTGGGTACCGCTTGTTTCCAGGCTTGTCTCAATAAACCGTTTAATCCCTGTTGGCCCATAAACCATCAATAATTCATTGCCACCTTGAAAGGAGCGGCTACTCAAAAAACCAGGGAGACCAAAGATATGGTCCCCGTGTAGATGGGTAATAAAGATTTTCGTGATTTTTCTTGGTTTAATCGATGTTTGTAAAATTTGGTGTTGGGTTGCCTCACCACAATCAAAAAGCCAGATACTGTTGTGTTCTTGAAGCAACTTCAGAGCAACCGCCGATACATTTCGTTCTTTTGCTGGGACACCTGCACCAGTGCCGAGGAAAAATAGTTCCATTGTAAAGTCCTCCTATTTCCAGCCTCGTTTGTATTGTGTTGGTGCTTCAATCGCATAGCCTAATTCGTCAGCAGCAGCTTTTGCCCAATACGGATTCCGCAGTAGGGCACGACCAACGATGACAAGATCTGCACGGTCATTCTGTAAAATTTCCTCTGCTTGTAACCCGGTCGTGATCAATCCAACCGCACCTGTGGCAATGTCTGTTTCACGTTTAATCATGTCACAGCGGGGGACTTGATAACCTGGATAGGCCTGGACTTTTGCTGGGACAACACCACCTGAACTGCAGTCAATTAAATCGATTCCTTGTTGTTTCATTTCATTCGTGAAGTAAAGGATATCATCGGCATTGTTACCAGCTTCATCGTATTCATCGGTTGAAATGCGCACGAAAATAGGGCCATCCCATTCTGTTTTTACCGCGTCAATAATTTCAGATAAGAAGCGATAGCGATTTTCCCGGGATCCACCGTAATTATCTGATCGATGGTTCGTTAACGGGGAAAGGAATTGATTAATTAAATAGCCATGTGCACCATGAAGTTCAATAATATCAAAACCAGCTGCTTTGGCACGCCTTGCTCCTTGTTTAAAAGCATCGATGGTTTGCTTAATATTTTCCGCTGTCATCTCTTTTGGCACTTTATACTTTTCGTTAAACCGTGTTGCTGTTGGTGCGAAAATATCTGATTCGACTTCTGCTTTACGACCGGCGTGGGCTAATTGTATCGCGGATTTAGCGCCATTAGCATGAATTTGTTCGTTGATCATTGTTAGTCCCTTCACATGATCATCGTCCCAGATGCCCAAATCTTGGGGAGAAATGCGTCCCTCTGGCTGAACGGCTGTTGCTTCAGTGATGATTAATCCTACTTGACCGACTGCCCGGCTTGCGAGATGTGTCAGATGGAAGGGGGTGACTTTCCCATCTTGTTTAAAGCAGGAATACATACACATTGGGGACATAACAATCCGGTTTTTTAGTTCAACGTCTTGGAAATTGATTGGTGTAAATAATTTTGGCATAGTGAGTCCTCCTAGATTTATTGTTGGGTGTTAAAAAGTTTTCGTTGCTCGATTGCGAGATCTGGTACGTCGGTAAAAATTCCGTCGCTTTCAAGTGTAAAGCAGCGCTGCATTCTTATTGGTTTGTTTATCGTATACACACGCACAGGCATATTTTCCTCGTGACATGCGTCAAAAAGCGATTGATTGAGCAACCGATATTTCACGTGTAGGGCAGTTGCGCCAAGTTGTTTGGCATCACGCACCAGATATCGATTCCGTCTTGATGTTAAAAGAGCAACATCCATATCTGGGTGAAGCTCATGCGTTCGCTTTACACTAACTGGATTAAATGTCGACAGAATAGTTCGATTTATCAATTGATATTCCATGAGTTTTTCATATACAATTGTTTCAATGTTTGTATAATCTATCTTATTATTTTTCAACTCAATATTTAAGTATAACGACTTGGGTTTAATCCATTGTAAAAATTCATCCAAGGAAACAATTGTGGTCCCAGCATATTTTTGTGAAAACCAGGAACCAGCATCCAATTGTTTTAACTCGCCAAATGTAAAATCTTTGATGTAACCTTTTCCATTTGTTGTTCGCCTTACATGTTCATCATGGATTAACACGGGAACATTGTCTTTCGTAAGTTGAACATCTGTTTCAATTGCATCTGCACCTAGCTTATAGGCGAGTTCAAAGGCAGGCATCGTATTTTCAGGTGCGAGCCTGCTAGCACCACGATGTGCGAAAATTTTTGTAGTCAAAAGGTTCACCTCAGTCTTGATTGTGAATAAGGATAAAACTAGGTTCAAGCCTTACGTTGTTACGACGCACAGGACGTCGCGTTTTTAGCTTGTAAGGGCGCTTATGCTTTTGTTAATTGTGTTGCAATCTTTTCTAAAAGTCAATTCTCATGGGAGGAATTTAGGATGAAACATTGGCAAACGAAAGAAGAGTTAACCGAATTGTTATGTTCACTCGTTCATCATCAAAGTGTTACCGAAAGCAATGCGGAAATTGCACTTGCTGAATATCTCTACCATATTTTAGCACAAAAGGAATATTTTCAAAGCCATCCTAATTTCTTAAAACTTCATCCGTTAGATGATGGCAGAAGACTTTTAACTGCATTCGTAAAAAAAGGCAATACAAAAGAAACGGTTATTTTACTAAGCCATTTTGATGTTGTTGGTGTGGAGGATTATGGATCATTAGAAAATCTTGCCTTTCATCCAAAGGAATTAACGAAAGAAATGGAACGGATCAAGGATGGTTTACCAGAACAGGTCAAGCAGGATATTACAACTGGCGATTGGTTGTTTGGACGAGGTTCGATGGATATGAAAGCAGGTCTCTCTCTTCACTTATCCATGATTGAAAAAGCGATAGATGATGAATTCGACGGCAATATTCTTTTATTAACAGTTCCAGATGAAGAGGTGAATTCACAAGGGATGTTAACGGCACTGCCAGTATTGAACCAATTAAAAAAAGAAGAAAACATAACCTATAATGCCTGTTTAAATGGTGAGCCAATGTTTAGCAAATATCCTGGTGACGATCATTATTATGTATATACAGGATCGATCGGAAAAGTGCTTCCAGGTTTTTATTGCTATGGAAAGGAATCACATGTCGGTGAACCATTTGCGGGCGTAAACCCTAATTTAATGATTAGCTATTTATCCCAGCAATTGGAATTAAATGAAACATTTATTGAAAAAAATGGGGATGAAGTGACACCGCCGCCAACAAGTTTAATGCAGCGGGATTTGAAAGAGGCCTATTCGGTGCAGACACCAAATGCTGCAATCGCGATGTACAATGTTCTGTATTTAAAGCAATCTTTTCACGAACTAAATGAAAAATTGATTGCTGGTGCAACAAAAGCAGCTCGGGAAATAGAAAGTCATGTAAAACAGAAAGCAGGTTATTTTGCTGATGTTGCTACGGATTTTACGTTGCCTGATTTTCAGGTACGTGTCATGATGTATGAAGAATTATATGCTGAAGCAGTGAATAGATATGGAAAAGAAGAAATTACGCGGCGGCAAAATTTACTAGTTGCCAAGCGTGAACATGGCGATCGTGATTTTTCTACATTGCTTGTGCAAGATTTGGCTGCACTTTGTAAAGATTTAGGACCAATGATTATTTTGTTTTACAGTCCACCATTTTATCCTGCTGTTTCATCGTTTGATGACCCGTATATTCAAGATGTGATGGATAACGTGACGAAACAAACAAAACAGGGATATCAGATTGAATTGACTGTGGCAGAATTTTTTACCGGACTGTCTGACCTAAGTTTTGTTGGACCACCATCGTCACAAAGTAAATTGAGTCAATTAACAACGAACATGCCGCTGCAAAATAATGGATTCGTTTTTCCAGAAGATGTCATGGAACAGCTGACAATGCCAGTGTTGAATATCGGACCACTGGGAAGGGATCCGCATCAGTGGACAGAGCGATTGGAACTGACATACAGCTTCGAGTATTTGCCGGAAATTTTGACTGATGCGATCAAGCAACTTTTGAAATAGAAATAAACAATGTGACAAATGAGAGAAAAAGGGGTAAACTAAAAGTAAATGAATGACCATTCACTTTTAGAGGAGCTTATATAAATGAAAGTATTACACGACACGATTACGAAAATTACATTACCAACACCATATCCTGTAGGGGATGTCCATGTTTACCTGTTGAAAGGGGATACGTTATCACTTGTTGATGCAGGTGTGAAGACAAAAGAGGCGTGGGAAGCCCTTACTGTACAATTAAAACAAATCGGGTACACGCCAAATGATATTGAACAGCATATTTTGACCCATCATCATCCAGATCACATTGGGTTAGTAGGCGAATTCCCAAGGGCACAGTCGATTGTTGGCCATAAATACAATGATCCGTGGTTAACAAGAGATGAGACATTTTTAAATCAATACCAGCAGTTTTTTAGCGACAATTTTAAGCTAGCTGGTGTTCCTGATCGATATTTACAACTCTTGGAAAAACTACAAACACCTTTACAGCTTACTGGTCAGGGAAAATTAACGGCCATCATTGATGAAGGGGATACGCTGCCAGGGCATGGGGATTGGCATGTTATTGAGACAAAAGGGCATGCACAAAGTCATTTATCCTTTTTGCGTGAGGCTAATGGGGCATTTATTGGTGGGGACCATCTACTCAAGCATATTTCACCAAATCCAATTTTGGAGCCACCACATGCGGACGAGAAAGAGCGTGCTAAACCATTGCCACAATACAGGAGAAATCTGGAAAAATGTTTGAAACTTGGAATCACCACCGTTTATCCAGGGCATGGTGACATATTTTCAAATGTGGAAGAATTGATACCAATGCGTTTGGCAAAGCAGGAACAGCGGGCGAATAAGGTGCTTACAATGTTGCAGGAAAAAGAACAGACACCTTTTGAAGTTTGTCAACAACTTTTCCCGAAAAAATATGAACGTGAACTTGATTTAACAATGTCCGAAACGATCGGTCAGCTTGATTTTCTTGAGGAAGAGGGCAAAATTGAAAAAACGCTGAACGATGGGGTACTTTTCGTGAAAGCAAAGTAGGTGATGTCTGTGGGGCAACATATCCAAAATAAAACGATTATTGTAACTGGAGCATCGAGTGGGATCGGTGAACGTCTATCGTGGCATATTGCGAAAAATGGCGGGACACCGATCATGATTGCCCGTTCGTTTGATAAATTGGAAAATCAGAAAGAGAAACTTCGGCAATCATTTGAAGCAACGTCATTCGCTTATCAGGCGGATATAACCAATCATGAGGAATTTGCGGATGTTATTAAGCAAATTTTGGCTGACCATAAACAAATACATGGACTGATTAATAATGCGGGTGTAGGTATTTTTGATTATGTAGACGAGATGAAACTTGATGATATGGAGCGGATGTTTCAATTGAATGTGTTCGCCTTGATTCGTGGTACAAAACTGCTTTTGCCGCACTTTTCAGCGAATCGGCGGAAATGTCATATTGTCAACATCGCCTCCCAAGCCGGTAAAATTGCCACACCGAAATCCGCTGTTTATGCGGCTACAAAACATGCTGTCATTGGCTTTACCAATGCTCTTCGGCTGGAGGTTGCCAGTAAAGGAGTTTACGTAATGGCGGTTAATTTAGGACCAGTTCGAACAAATTTCTTTACGACTGCTGATCCAGGCGGCAGTTACCAGAAAAGCGTCTCCCGGTATATGCTTGATCCGGACAAGGTTGCGCGGAAAATAGTGAAGCATTTATTTATGAAAAAGCGGGAAATTAATTTGCCACATTGGATGGATGCTGGAAGTAAGCTTTATCAGTTATTTCCAGGTGGGGTGGAGACGCTGTTGAAGAAGCAGTTTAATCGGAAGTAGGGGAGGGAGTTTTTTCTTCCCCTACAAACGATTGACGCTAATCTGCCGTTAGTGTAAAGCTTTCCGTATGTCCTTTCCACTTAATCACTGCTTCGATTTCTTCATCTTCTTGTGTTACAGCGCATCCAGAACAACTGCTTCCTTTACTTGTAACGGCGGATGAGTCCTTATTTATTATGCCCCCGTGTACGGAGAGGCTGCCTAATTCATAATCAATTGTTTCTGGAGCAGGCTTTTCTCCTGTATAGCGAATAGCATATTCAATACTTTCACTGTCAGAATCGTGTATGTGAGCGGTGTAACGAACAGACCAATTATCACTTTCACCAGTAAATGTAAGTGTTTTTTGGGAGCAAGCAACTAAATGAAGGGCGATAATGACAAATAGAAACAGACTTTTTTTCAATTTATTCCCCCTCCTCCGAGAAAATGGGTGAAAATGCAAAATTTATGGTGATGCAATTTGAGCTCCTAACTGTTGCACGACCTGTAAATCACTCATCTCGCACCATTGCTCTTTAATTTTTCCACCTTCCATTCGAAAAATAATGATTCCTGTTTCCTTAACCTGCTGATCTTCAGATGGGATATCAAGTAATCCGCCTTTATACGTGCTGTAACCAGTATAGCGGGCAACGATTTTATCACCTTCTTCAATCGTATCTTGGACCACCCATGTACGATCGGCAAAAGAAGTACAATACCATGATAGCCAGTTTTTAAAATTGTCCCTGCCAACAAAACCTTCATCATGGCCTTGAGAGTAGGTGACCATGTCTGTCGCTGCGACTTGATCAACTGCCTGTAAATCTCCTTTTGTAAATACTTCTTCAAACCATATTTTTACAATCGCTTTCTTCCCGTTCGTAAGCAAAAAAATCCCTCCTTATTTTGGGACAAAGCCTAATTCGTTTTCATCTGGATCGCTAATTGTGAATTTCCGACTGCCATATGCGGTGGAGAATAGGTTTTCTACTACTTCCACCTTATGAAGCAATTCTTCCCACAATGCGTCTACATTGTCTACTGAACTATTTCGATAACCTTGTTGAAAAACCCTGCTATCAGCTGGAATAAAGCGGAAAGTCGCCGGAATAGAGCGAGAAGTCGCCGGAATAGAGCGGAAAGTTGCCGGAATAGAGCAGGAAGTTGCCGAATAGAGCGGGAAGTTGCCGGAATAGAGCGGGAAGTTGCCGGACAAAGCGGGAAGTCGCCGGACAAAGCGAGAAGTTGCCGGACAAAAGCGGGAAGTTGCCGGACAAAGCGAGAAAGTCGCCGGAATAAAGCGGGAAGTTGCCGGACAAACGGGAAAAGTTGCCGGACGCAAGCGGAAAGTCGCCGGACGAAGCGAGAAAGTCGCCGGACAAACGGGAAAAGTCGCCGGACAAAAGCGGGAAGTTGCCGGACAAAGCGGGAAGTCGCCGGACAAAGCGAGAAAGTCGCCGGACGAAGCGAGAAAGTCGCCGGACAAAAGCGGGAAGTTGCCGGATGAGGGCGGGAAGTTGCCGGACAAACGGGAAAAGTCGCCGGACGAAGCGAGAAAGTCGCCGGACGAAACGAGAAAGTCGCCGGACAAACGGGAAAAGTCGCCGGACAAAAGCGGGAAGTTGCCGGACAAACGGGAAAAGTTGCCGGACGCAAGCGGAAAGTCGCCGGACAAACGGGAAAAGTTGCCGGACGCAAGCGGAAAGTCGCCGGACGAAGCGAGAAAGTCGCCGGACAAAAGCGGGAAGTTGCCGGACAAAAACAAAAAAGCCGCAATCTTCAGAAAAGATTGCGGCTGCTTTAACTTTTTTTCACTAGTTTCCAGGCTTCTGCTGGGTCTGCTGTCGGTTGGTTACATACGAAATTTTCACATACATAAAAAATAGTCTCCCCATCCCGTTTTGTAAAATCAGACACAAATGAGGCAATAGCGGCCAATTGTTCAGGTGATTCACATTGAAGCAATGAAACATTTGGTAAAAATTCTTGTTGTAATCGTTTTGTGAAATTATGATCACTACCGATTACAACGACCTCTTTTGTTGGAAGCTCTGTCAATAATAAGCTCTGCATAAACGATGTGGTAGTGTCTGGATGTTGCCGTACATCCATGTAAAACGTGTAATACATGGCATCAACTTTATCAAAATAGGCTGTTTCTCCGGTTAAATGACCCAATTGGATAAGGGTAAGTGCCGCAATACTGTTTCCTGATGGCAGTGTGCAATCCAAAATTTCCTTTTCCCGGACGATTAATTCGTTACTGTCATGTCCTGTGAAGAAAAATCCGGATTGGTCATGATCCCAAAACAAATCAATCATACTGTTGGCTAGTTTCCGGGCCTTTTTTAGGTAGGGCAATGATAATGTTGTGTTATACAAATCGATGTATGCTTCTAAAAGAAATGCATAGTCGTGCAGATAGCCATTACATGTTAAAATCTCATCGTCGTAGAAACAAGCCTTCACCTGTTCGTTCTGCACCAAATTGGTTTCGATAAATGTCAAGGCATCTTCAGCTGTTTTAAGATAATCCGATTCCTCGAATACATTGCCTGCTTTAGCTAGTGCGGTAATCATCATTGCATTGCTAGCCGTCAAAATTTTCTTATCGACTGCTGGGTGCTCGCGCTTCGTTTCACGAGCTGATAATAATTGAACACGCGCTTTTTCCAGCTGCTGACTTAGTTCCACCAATGAAAGCTGATGTTCCTCCGCAATACCTTCCAGATCGGAATCAACCAAATTTGGCACATTTTTGCCCTTGAAATTACCTTTGTGTGTCATGCCATATGCCTTTGTATAGAGCTCTCCAAGTTCCTCGCCAAGAACCTGCTGAACTTCATCAATATCCCATACATAATAGTTACCTTCCACGCCACCTGAATCACTATCAATCGCAGAAGAGAAGGCGCCATTTGATAGGTGCAGGTCACGCATAACAAACGAAATAATTTGTTCACTTACTTTTTTGTAAAACGGCTTTTTCGTAATTTGGTAGCATTCCGTATAAGCGATCAGCAGTAATGCATTGTCAGACAGCTTTTTTTCAAAGTGGGGGACAAGCCACTTCATATCGGTAGCGTAATGGGAAAAACCAAAACCAATCTGATCGTAAATTCCTCCGTTTGCCATGGCTTTTAAGGTATGTTCCGCTGTTTTTAAGGCATCTTTTTTTCCGGTTAGACGATAGAAACGTAACAAAAATAAAATATTTTGTGGTGCAGGAAATTTGGGTGCTGCACCGAATCCGCCGTATGTTGTGTCTTGTCTGTCATGAAGCAGCTGATATGCTTTAATCGTGTATTTGCTGGATAATTTCTTGGGACTCTTGATAGATATACTATTGTTCAGTTCCTCGTTTACACTTTTGGTAACTGCTTCGATATGCTCCGGGTCATCGTGAAATTCATGGTGCATGCTCGTAAGTACGTCCATTATTCCGGGTATAAACGATTTACCTTCCCGGGGAAAATACGTCCCCGCATAATACGGTATTTGGTTAGGCGTCATAAAAATAGACAGTGGAAAGCCGATTTGACCAGTCATCATTCGGCAAACTTTCGTGTACAATGAAGCAATATCCGGTCGCTCTTCTTGATCAACTAAAATAGAAACATAATGTTCATTTAAATAATCTGCAATTTGTTGATCTCTAACGTTCGATTACATGACATAAGTGATTCGTACTGTAACCAATGAATAGAAAAATAGGTTTGTTTTCCTTTTTTGTTTTTGCAAATGCTTCATTTCCCCACGGATACCAATTTACCGGATTGTCGGCATGCTTATTTAGAAAGGCTGATTTTTCCTGGATTAATTGGTTGGGTTTCCGATATTCTTTAGGCATGGTGGAGTTCTCTTCTTACACACTGGATTTGTGCTGATATGTATGCTTATGCTGTTTTGGTTACCTTATTTCTTTCTTCCCAGGAAATCCTGTATAGGTAAAACACGTTATAAACGCAAGGAGTGTGACAATTATGGCAAAAACAAGTCCAATAGCTCCCATAAATGTATCTTCACCTGGATAGGAAGGCTTCAACGTCAACAGGAAATAAACGAAAACGAACGTTAATACCATATAGAAGCTGCTTCCGATCAATCCCATCTTGACACGACTTTTTTTCGTACCTTGCCATGCTTTGTTAAAAAGAATCCATAAAAAGATACTACCGATTACTGCGAAAAACATAATAACAAAATGGACAAATGGAATTAAGAAATACGTCAGTGCGAAAAGGATCAGACCAGCCGCAAAAAATAAAGCAGCGTTCATCACAAACAGAAATATTCCCGCTGACCAATGATTGTGAAACCATGTTGCGCGCTCAATTTTTTGAACGAATTTATTCTCGTTGCTGATTAGGCCAATTATTGGTTCCTTAAAAAAGATGGCAATTAAGACGCCAATAAGTCCGATTAAAAAGACAAGGGACACTATATCATCTCCTTTGGTACAAGTTATCCTTACTTTAACATAAAATTCCTTTTATATCTGGTTTGAAAAGGGGCAAAAAAACTATTGACTTCCTTATTGTTTACATGGAAACTGAATATAGTGAACGGGAAGGGAGCGGGTAGTTGATGGAGCTAATTCTCACCTACCAATGGGAAATATTTATCACGATTGAACTGTTATCCATGGCAGCGCTTTTGCTTTTCGGTATTGTACGTTATTTCCTGAATAAGAAACAGCTAAGCATACTATTTATCCTTGCTTTTCTAGTATTAATAGTATTAGAGGCACTACTAGCATTATTGATTTATCAGGAAACAGGGGAAATTTCCACCTTCCAGATTGTCATTGCTATATTCGTGATCTATGCGTGTACATTTGGAATCTTTGACTTTATGAAGCTTGACCGCTGGATGCGAATGAGAATCGGTGGTTGGCGTGGTGTGGAACTTTTAAAAGAAAAAGACTATCAAATCATGGAAAGAAATAAAGATCCGAAGTATTTGGCGAAAAAATATCGCCGGACTTCCATCGCGCATTTGCTGGTATTTGTTGTGGTGCAATCCATATTTTGGATGTATGGGACAGATAGTTTGGAGGAAGCGATAAGATATATACGTGACTTTTCCTGGATTGAAGCAGGTACCGCCGCAGAATCGCCATATCCGAATGAAACGATTTATTCGATCGGGATGATTTGGGGGATTGTTTTCATCGTTGATTTCATCTGGTCATGGTCGTATACTATTTTTCCATCGAAACCGAAAGCATAATGATAAAAAGGGGAATAGGAGGAGAATTGGGAGCCTCTCCCTAAGTTCATCTCGTTTTCGTTCTCTTTTCATTGTTTTTCACGGTAGATTATATTATGATTTATAATGTTGGTTTTAATTATGTTTAAATTTGTGAAGAAAATCACTAAGTAATCTAAAATTTATACAGGTAAGAAAAGGTGAAGAATGGTGAAAATAGGAATTGATAAAATAGGGTTTTATACACCGCATTTATATGTTGACATGAATAAGCTAGCTGTCAGTAGAAATGTAGAACCGGAGAAATTCACAATCGGGATTGGACAAGAAAAAATGGCGATTCCTCCAATCACGCAAGATCCGGTTACGTTAGCAGCAAATGCGGCATTGGAAATTTTGGATAAAGAAGATAAAGAAAAGATAGATTTTGTCATTTTCGGGACGGAATCAGGCATCGATAATTCTAAATCAGCTGGGGTTTACGTCCATCGTTTATTAGGGGTGAACCCTCATGCCCGGGCTATTGAAGTGAAACAAGCTTGTTATGGCGCAACCGCGGGTATTCAAATGGCAAAAGGTCATATTGCGTTAAATCCTGACAGCAAGGTGTTGGTATTAGGTTCAGACATTGCTAGATATGGGCTGAATACGTCTGGTGAAGCAACACAAGGAGCGGGAGCCGTTGCCTTACTAATTAGTGCCGAACCCCGCATCATGGAATTGGAAGAAAACAATGCTTATTTGACTGATGATATCATGGATTTCTGGCGTCCGATTTACTCAGATAAAGCTTTTGTTGATGGCAAGTTTTCCAATGAACAATACATTCTATTCTTTGAAAAAATATGGAAACAATATAAAGAAAAGACAGGTCTAGAGTTAAAAGACTTTGAAGCAATCTGTTTTCACCTTCCGTACACGAAAATGGGGCTAAAGGCATTACGGGTTGTTTTGGGTGAAGCCGCGGAAGAAGATAAGGAACGGTTACTAGCCAATTTTGAAATCAGCAGGAAATATAATCGAAATGTTGGCAATATCTATACCGGCTCATTATATTTAAGTTTGCTTTCTTTGCTTGAACAAAAAGAAGATTTACAGGTTGGTGCAAAAATCGGACTCTTCAGCTATGGGTCTGGTGCAGTAGGGGAGTTCTTCACGGGTATTTTGCAGCCAAATTACCGGGAACATTTACACATTGTACAACATACACAGTTATTTGCAGGAAGAAAAGAAGTAACGGTTGCAGAATACGAGAATATTTTCCAAGAAACGTTACCAATTGATGGGTCGACAATAGAGTTAGATATTGAAAACGATCCTGCAACAATTTGTTTATCTGGGATGAAGGACAATATGCGTCAGTATGTGAATAAAGAGCGTTAAGAAATTTGTGAACGAGACTAGAAAGCAAGAACCTGTATATAATGCAGGCTCTTGCTTTTTTTGGTTTTGTAGTATTTTGCCTGGTTACTACAGGGGATCAATATTAGAAAGAAGTTTGCGCATTTAATAAATATTTGAAATAATTGCTTACAAGTATATGTGATTGCCTTGCTAAAAGGGGGATTTTCATGGAGGTTGCAATCATATATTTAGCGTTCTTTCTAGCTATAATGAACTTTCTGTTAAGTAGGTGGTTATTCGGTGAAAAAAGAAAAAAGATTTCCGAAACAGACGGTGAAACGATTCATCGGTGGCTGACTTTTTTACTTGTATGTATTGGTATAGGTGTTTACATTCTGATCGTTCGTATGGATGCAGTGGATAGTAAGGTTATTATGGTGTTTTTGCTGTGCTTTTTGGTTGTGATGTATGGTTTTCAAGCCTATATGGAGTGGAAATATTTGCAGGGGTCGAAACAATTTGTGATTCCTTTAATCCTTATGGTAGTAGGTGTAGCCTGTATATTGGCAATATTTTTCATCAACAACCAGATGAAATATACAACTTTTTCAAAGGTTGTTTCCGATCAACTTAATGAAGAAACGACCGTCCGGAGCATTACTATTTATCAGAATCATCTGTCTGGCGATATTCCGGAGAGAGAGGCAAGTGCAACCATAAAAGATAATGAAACGATTGATCGTATTTTGGAAGATTTCTCAGATATGGAACTAAAAAAAGTGGATGGTTTTCGTGAATATCGGAAATATAGGATCAGAATTGTCGTTACCAACCAGGTGGCAGCGGATCATTACTCAACGGAAAGTTTGACTGTCGGGTTTGATGAAAATTATCTTACCACCTCTGAAGGTTACCATGGAGTTTATGAAATAGTCAGTGAGATAGACCAAATGAAAACGATTGAATCGCTTGTTAAGAGTGGGGAAATTGACTGGGAATATTATGATGAATGAGTCTGTTATCTGGCGATGATTTTAAACTTTTGTGCGGAAAAGATGGTTCTTATGAAGAAATGGAAATTGAAAGGGTGTACAAATACTGTTCCCATGGTATACTGTATGTATTATCGAGGAATAGATCTCCCGAATAACGTATCACTGCTTCATGTTGACCCATGAAGCGGTGCAATGATCAAACCCCATCAAAAGGGCGGCTCATTGTCCGAAGAAAAGATCTCCCGACTAGAGCGGTGAACTCAGAGGGGAGGTCTTATTTTTTGTTGGAATTATTAGTCTATTGTGTTTACAAGCGCAAAATCCGTGGTATACTATACATAGAAAGAATTTACACAACATAAAATATAAAAACCGCTCCATGCGTGAACATGAAGCGGTGCAATGATCAAACCCCATCAAAAGGGGTGGCTCATTGTCCGGAAAAAAGATCTCCCGACTAGAGCGCTGAACTCAGAGGGGAGGTCTTATTTCTTGTTGGACATTATCATCGCCACCAGCGTCCCGAATAAAATCATTAGGGACAAAGCTTGGTAGGTCTGTTCGTCCATGGCATCACCTCCTCCCGTCAATCCACCGAATAATCCAATGGCTACCGACGAGCAACAGAGATGAGCCACCCTCCCATGAGAAGTCAAATCATTGCTTATCCGAATTATAGCATAATTACGATGCATGTAGTTGAAGTTTTAGAAATAATTTGTCATTTCACAACAAAAAGAGAACTAGACTCATCTAGTCCCCTTAAGTGCAAATCATAATTTAATCCTATCCATCTTATTTACCATCCACTACTTCTTTTAAAATCTCATACGAACGTTTTTGTTTATCAGGATCATACATATACGATACGGCCATGAGCTCGTCCACGTTGTATTTTTCTTGGAAACTTGTCAGCTGTTCCCGTATTGAATCTTTACTTCCCATCAAAGTCATGCTGGACATTGACTTAGCTGCTTGTTTTTCTTGTGGGTTCCAAATATCATCCATGTTTTCAACTGGCGGAGTTAATAGTTTCTTGGTTCCACGTACAATATTTAGGAAAAATTGCTGCATGGTTGTTGACTCAAATGCTGCCTCTTCATCACTTTCCGCAGCAATGACATTCAGACATACCATCATATATGGCTCTGCCAAGTATTCAGATGGCTTGAAGTTTTTACGATAAATAGAAATAGCATCCTCCATAAACCTCGGTGCAAAATGGGAAGCAAATACATATGGTAATCCTAATTCAGCTGCTAAATGAGCGGAATTGGGTGATGAACCAAGAATGTAGATTGGAATATTTGTGTCAATACCTGGAAAGGCTTTGACAAAACCTTGCCTTTCTTCCGGACCAAAATAGGTTAATAAGGATTGGACATCATTTGGAAACGTATTAACGGTATCACTTTTTGACCGTCTTAATGCGCTTGCAGTCAGTTGGTCTGTACCAGGCGCACGGCCCAGACCCAAGTCTAGACGATCTGGATAGATAGTGGCCATCGTTCCAAACTGTTCTGCAACGACTAGTGGGGAATGGTTGGGCAGCATTACCCCGCCAGAACCAACACGGATCTGTTTCGTATGTTCTAACGTATGTTTTATTAAAATCGAGGTAGCCGAGCTCACCAATGTTGATGTATTATGATGCTCCGCTATCCAATATCTTGTATAGCCCATGTCATCTGTGGCCTGCGCCAAGTCAACCATGGCATCTACTGCTTCTTTAGCACCACTTCCTTGACGAATTGGAGCCAGATTTAAGACTGATACGGGTATATTAATAGTTGCCATAATAGGTTACCTCTTTTCTATATGCTTTTCAAATTCATTGTAGCAATAAGTGTTGGGGAAACAAACTTAATTGCTTACTGTATTGAAAAGTTGGGGTATTTGTAGACTTAGACTTAAATCAACAAGCGTTCTATTTTCCCGGGAAAAACAAACGGGATTTTGTGTTAAAATTAAAATAATTAGCTAATGGGCTAACAATAACAGAAGAGTTGAACAGGAAAATGGATAGTACAAATAAGTGAGGTATCTATCGAAGACTTGCAAGCTGTAACTTGTCCAACCCTTATTATGCATAGCAAACATGATGGATCTGTACCATTGGAACATCCATATTTTGCCCATGAAAATATACCTTTATCAGAATTATGCCTGCTTGACACATGGGGACATTTAATTTGGCTTGGTAAATCATCTAATGAAACTGATGAATGTCTTATTAGATTCCTCAAATCATAAGCATGTAACGCAAGATAGAGGAAGTTCTTGGAGTGAAGCGATCTTTAATATTCCGGAGAAGTATGTTAGAATCTTTGTCCAAACAGAAGAGCCAGTAAAAAAATCGCGGGGGAATTGTTATGCTTAAGCGTATCACTATTATCGTCATCATTGCCATCATCGCTATTGGGGGGATTATCTTTTTCATTAGTCTCTCAGGGGAAAATACCGATGATAGGCAAGTAGACCAACAACCAAATAAAACATCACCAGGTAATGAAAATAAAGAGGCCTCGGAGCTGGAATCAGCTTTGGACAACATTTTCAACTTAGCCAAACAAGGGAAAATTCCAGACAGCAATATCCTCGTCGGTGAAACGACTTCCGATGATGTGCAAGAGGCTTGGGGAGAACCGAATGAGACTGCTGATACGGAGGTTGGCCGTTTTTTGAACTATCCGTCACATGACATCAATGTTGGTATTACAGATGATATTGTGTCTGATATGCGTTCGTCGCAGGAAACATTCACGGAGTTTGATTTGGATACCATAAAATCATATAAAAAACCCGATAATACGCGTTACTATCAAGACAGAGATCATGATCAAATTATTCTTGTTTATGAACTTTCCAACGATTATGTCTTGAAATGGGTACTACCGAAACCTGTCAGTGATTCAGATAACCCTGATGTGGATCATATTTCATTATCGAAGGAAATTAACGGGGATGGCGGACAGAATGTGAAAGGTGATGATTCCAGAGATAGTGATGGTATAAGCCTTAATGAAAAAATCGGACAAATGATTTTCAGCGGGGTCAATGGAACGGAAATGACTGCCGAATCAAAAAAAATTATCGAGAAGTATCATGTTGGGGGTATCATTTTATTTGGCAATAACATCGAAAGTAAGAATCAAACCGTTCGTCTTTTAAATGACATGAAGGTTGCGAATGCTGATAACCCTTACCCGTTATTGCTGGGAGTCGACGAAGAAGGCGGCAGTGTGACACGAATGCCTGATCAGGTGAAAAGTCTGCCGACGAGCCGTTCGATTGGGGAATTGAACGATCCAGATTTGTCCTTTAATGTCGGCACCATCCTCGGTGAACAGATGCAAGCACTTGGTTTCAATTTGGACTTCGCGCCTGTTCTTGACGTTGACAGCAATCCAAATAATCCTGTCATCGGTGACCGTTCGTTTGGCAACAATCCAGAAATTGTCACAAGACTGGGCATTCAAACGATGAAAGGAATCCAGAGTGAAGGGGTTATTTCGGTCATGAAACATTTTCCTGGACACGGGGATACCGGTAAGGACTCCCACTTGGAACTCCCAAAAGTTGATAAAAGCTACGAGGAGCTATCCCAATTGGAACTTGTGCCGTTCAAAAAAGCCATTTCGGATGGTGCTGATGTTAACATGATTGCACATATCCTGCTTCCAAAAATCGATGCGAATTATCCTGCATCCATGTCTAAAGAAGTGATTACGGGCATTTTGCGAGAGGATTATGGTTTTGATGGTGTTGTCATTACCGATGATTTGACGATGGACGCCATTACGAATCATTATAATATCGCTGACGCAGCAGTCCAGACAGTGAAAGCGGGTGGAGATTTATTGCTTGTTGCACATGATCCGGATTTGATTGGCCCTGTTTTTGATAAATTGAAAGCGGCTGTTGAAGACGGAGAAATAAGCGAGGACAGGATAGATAAAAGTGTGGAACGCATCACACGTTTGAAAGAAAAATACCAGCTGTCGGATGAAAAGACGCCAAAACCCAATTTCCGATCGATCAATGAAAAAGTGGAAGCCATTTTGCAAAAGGTATCCTGATCATGGAGAAATGGGTATAATACGTGCGGCATTGCGACAGGTGTTCTTAAGCAATGGAAAACGGATCGTGAAAGTCTTTATCAGGGATCGGGATTATAGGTATGATAGATTTGGCGACCTTCGCAAAAACGGGGAAGTTGTTGGTTGGTCGCCGCCCGAAACCGTGTACCATCTTTAATTGCACTGTAACGGGCATTTTGTAAAGTTTATTTGAAAAATTTTTCGGGGTGATATAGGTGTCGATAACAGGACTTAATCATTTTTTGTTTTCGGTCTCAGATTTAGAGAAATCTATTGAGTTTTATAAAAATGTATTTAATGCCAAATTGTTAACAAAAGGAAGAAGCACTGCTTATTTTGATTTGAGTGGAATGTGGCTTGCTCTTAATTTGGAGAAAGATATTCCCCGCAGTGAAATCGAACAATCCTATACACATATAGCTTTTTCAATCGAGGCAGCAGAATTTGACAAAATGTATAGGAAACTAAAGGAATTGAATGTGAATATATTGTCAGGACGTCCAAGAGATGAGAGAGATAAGAAATCTATTTATTTCACAGATCCAGATGGTCATAAGTTTGAATTTCATACAGGGACATTACAGGATAGGTTAGATTACTATAAACAGGAAAAAACACATATGGAGTTTTATGACTAAAGAGGTTCCTTGTTTATGAGACAACCATAAATTTTAAAATATTTATAAACGTATTCCAGAGTTGAACGAATTAAGGAAGAATAAAAGTTCTAAAAAAGCTGATTAGTGTTAAGGTGTTGTGAATAATTGCACTTAAGGTAATTGGTGCTTTAACGGAATAAAGAAGCACCAGATTTTTATCTCTTAATGGAATATCTAAGGGGGGATTGATTTTGGGGAAGTCATATATAAATATAATTTTTTACATTGCACTTGCACTAATACTTTGGTTTATTCTGGGATTTATGGGAGTAAATATACCATATGCAGTTTCCGTTTTTAATAGAATGGGTTACAAAGTTTATTCTGCCCTGGATAATATTATATTGGTTAGTAAGACTTACTAAAGGCATTGAAAAAAAGTAATCACATACTTCAACTAACTGGTAGAGATTGTTTAAGAGGCCAGTCGCTTATGATGAGCTTGGTTTCACAAAAAGTTATTGAAATGCACACTGTAATACGATATAATAAATGAAATTTTAGAGGTGAGTAAAATGCGTCCATTTAGGATTTCCTTCTCACAATTACATCATCATATCAAGTAGCCTTGCTATTCGATTTTAAATATCGCAAATAGGAAGGCTATTTATCATTAAATCGCATTTGAATTAAGTTATACACTTAAATCAGGTGCGGTTTTTTATTTATTAAAAACTGGAGGTAAAGCAAAAATGAAGAAAATGGATTATCAAAATGTAAAGGGTACACAAGATTATTTACCGAATGCAGAAAAAGTGCGAAGAGATATTAGAAGGACATTAGAAGACGTATTTATCCAATATGGTTATCAACCACTGGAAACACCCATATTAAATTATACCGAATTGCTTGCTTCTAAATATGGCGGAGGAGCAGAGATATTAGAAGAGATGTACACATTGACTGACAGAGGAGAAAGAGATTTAGCTTTACGATACGATCTCACTATTCCGTTTGCAAAAGTTGTTGCAATGAACCCAACACTTAAAATGCCTTTTAAGAGATACGAAATTGGTAAAGTTTTTAGGGATGGACCAATAAAAACGGGAAGATTTCGAGAATTTACTCAGTGCGATGTTGATATTGTAGGCGTAGATTCACAAATAGCAGAAGCTGAATTAATGGTAATGGCATTGGATGCATTTAGAAAGCTGGATTTAAAGGTAAGGATCCAATATAACAATCGAAAATTATTGACTGGGTTGCTTGAAGTGTTTGGTACAGAAGGTGAAAAGATCAATCAAGTAGTGTTAATACTAGATAAACTTGAAAAAGTTGGTTTAGAAGCCGTCGCAGCTGAACTAGATGAACAAGGATTATCAAAATCAACTATAAGTTCTCTTAGACAGTTTTTAACTGATGAAAATAATTCAAGTTTCAGCTATTTTGAATCATTTTCCAAACAGAATCAGCAGGTAAGGCAAGGTTTAAACGAATTGAAAGACTTAGAATCCTATTTGGAATTTCTCGATGTTAATAAACAATGTGTATTTAATCCATTTTTAGCAAGAGGATTGGAGATATACACGGGCACTATTTATGAAGTATTCTTATCTGACCAATCTATTATTAAATCAAGCATCGGGAGTGGCGGCAGATATGATAATGCAATTGGTGGACTGATCGGGACAAACGAAAACTTTTCAACAGTAGGAATATCATTTGGCATAGATGTAATTTATACAGCTTTGAGTGAATTTGGAGGTAATTTAAAAGAGAATTCTAGTGTAGATTATTATATCATTCCATTACGCACGCAAAGAGAAGCCTTATTGGTAGCAAATGACTTAAGAAATAAAGGTTATAAAGTAGAATTAGAAATGAGTAATAAAAAAATAGGCAAAGCTCTTGAGAAAGCAAATAAAGAAAGGATCCGCAACGTTATTATTATAGGTGAAAATGAAGTTGCAAATAACCAGTTTAAAATTAAAGATATGCTATCAGGTGATGAAAGAATTAAATCATTCCAGTTTAGGTGACTATGAATAAATAGAATCCCTTAATAAAAAGATCCAACAAGCAATAGGAACGATGTTTTTAACAGAGCAAACAATGGCAGTCTTGTCGATTTAGTACTGAATTGCTTATTCTTGTAATAATATTAGGATTTATAATATATTCCGTTTTTTCGTTAACAAGGTGTATTTCTTCAACGATAAAATTTCTTATTGCCTCCTGTCACTTCCCTTGCAGATAAAGGGTCTCCAGTTGTTACGATAATTAAACCAAGAGAATATAATATAAAACAAGTGAAGGTATTTGGCGAACCAGTCAAATCAATCACCTATTATGATGATGTGATGGAGGATTATTCAGAGGAAATACAGTATTGGATAGCGTACTCTGATGTACCACCTGAAGGCAAAGCAGATATAGAATATATTGAAGAATAGAATTTTATTAACCACGATAACGAATATGTTTAGACAAATAGCTCAAAGTTAAATTTCTTATTAAAATTGAAAGGTGGATTATGGTGAATGTATGGATCTTCTTTTTAATTCCATTCGGCGGATTACTTCTAATAGGTATCATTGCCGACATACTAGCAAAATTAAGAGGGAAAAAAATAAACCTTGAAAGAGACAAAGATACGAGTGAATCTGGAAATATATATTCAGAAAGTTTGAAGCAAAATGATAATCCTTTTTAAATAGGATGGGAACCTAATCTATTGTTTTAGTTGCAATTAGAAATAACGCAGATTCTATGGCATTGCTTTAAATGGTTTTTGTAAGGTTAATATGTATAGAGGATTGTGAAAAGTTGCTATTAAACTAACGGTGAACTTATCTGAAATAAGGATCAGTTTTTTTGAAACAAGTATGAAAAAATAACGATAGTATTCTTCAAAATGGAGTATAATGTCAAAGAATCAAAAGGGTGGATCTCAACGATGCTTACGATACCTCTGCTGGTAGCTCTTATACCAGGGTTTATCACACTGACACTTACGTGGTGGTTCAGCAAAAAAAGGTTTTTCCCTATTTGTAAGTATGTTGCCTGGAATCATCCTAATGATAGTCGCTGGTATTCTCTTTTATATTGGTTTTGTTAACATTAGAGGATTCGAAGGTGCAACTTATGGCATTCTTAGTTTCTTTTTAGTCATTTTTTCTATTATTTCTTTTATTATTGGAAAATAGATCTGTTGAAGACCTCTCATGTTGTTGAAAAAAGTACTTGATTAGATTGACTGATAAGGGGGGTTACATTGAGCATAATGTATGGATAAGGCATCATTTAGAATAATAAATCATTCATCAAACGAGCTGTATTGTGGAGTAACTTTTTTGGATGGGAGAGGGAGTATCTTTAAAAATAAACTGGTTCCACCAACCAGTTTATTTTTAAAGCTATAATTTATCAATGACATCTTCGTTTTGTTTTTCATTGATAGATTTTTCGTAACACAATGTTGGATACCTGTTCTAAAGGATTTTCTACAAGTCCGTTATATGGAAACGACCTTGGAACCAAAAGTGTTATACTTGTCAGCCAGCTAGTCTTGTTTAAATAATTAGAATTTGAAATAATAATGAAAAGGTGAGGAGTTAACTAAAGTATCTTAAAAAAGGAGGAATTCGGTGAAAATACGGTATACGGAGGAACTTTTAAAAGATGTTATTCAACAGCAGATATTCCTAATTGCACCTGAAAAAGTTGCAGCATTTTCATTAGACCATCTGGTAACAGGTTATATTAAAAAAACAAACGGGGAAAAATCCTTGACGGGTTGTGTTCTTGATGTAAATGAGTATGGAATTTTAGCTATTTTAATGGATAGTTTTCGTGCGGATAAGGCCAATGGGTATCAGGTTTTTAAATTTTCGGATATGCAGGGAATCAAAATTAAGAAGAGGATGCTCTCCTACTATATTACGTTACAGTTTATCGATGGCACGAATTTTGTATTTCAAATCAGCAGGAGAAGTAATAAACACCTTCCAAATCAAACCCGCAACATTCAATACATAGTGTCTATTCTAAACGATCAAAATTTAAATGATATGCATAATACCATCTATAAGAAAAAGGTCAAAAGCGATAAAATAAATTCTTTTATATATATCGTGACACTGCTATTTTTTGAAATAATAGCAGTGAAATTAGCTCCCAACAGCATTGTTTTAATGGTAATTATCATTGTTTCAGCTGCAATCATTCATTTTATCTTGTATTTAATGGCAGCATTATATCTTGATAAAAGAAAGAATAGACATTTTGTCAAGGAATACAACCAAATTATGAAAGCATATAATGAAACGGATAATGCAGAGGTATTTTTGAATGAACTTTCAACTATTAAAAATCCGCCTAAAACTGCCGAATCAGCAAATGCCTTTCATTTTAGCATGTCAACTGCATTGTTTAAAAACAATAGAATAGAAGAAGCCTTATCTTATTTGGATAGAATCGATACAGCAGATGAAAATATTCAAAAGGTAGTGGAGGAACAAAGAAGATTTATTGAAGATGGAGAGAGTCATACTATTTAACCATCATATAAAGTAAGAGACTTCATTAAATATTAAGACGGTGTAATTAAAAAAAGTGATATGTATATTTCTATGTGAATAACCCCACCTTACTATCTTTACGGAATGCTTGAAGGTGGGGCTTCCTGTTTTACCAACTTTGGGATCTGGGACCAACTTATATGCAAATAACAGGGAACTTTTCTCCTTCCCAAACGTTGTATAATTAATTAGTTGAAAATTCGATGTTGTGTTAAGGTTTAGTTTCCAAGTGAAGAAATCAAATGGGTGTAGAGCTTAGTCAAGATGCAGGTGCAAGGTTGTTTGCTGTATAAACGAAAGATGTGGAGGAATAAAACGTGAAAACAATTTCAAATCAGAACTTTTTAAACGTACGAGGGAAGGATATGTATGTCGAAATCCACGGAAAAGCTGATGCTTATCCGCTGTTGTACCTTCATGGAGGTCCGGGAGAGAGCTGCTATGAGTTTTGCTATCACCAAGCTGAAAGGCTGCAAGAAGATTTCAGGCTTATTGCTATTGATCAACGAGGGGTATGCAGGTCAGAGATGATCAAAGAAAATGAGCATTTTTCCTTAGAGGATATCATTTTGGATTGTGAAGCGCTAAGGAAGAAATTAGGGATTGAGAAGTGGGCATTGCTAGGACACTCATTTGGCGGTTATGTTGCTCTGAAATATGCCACCATGTTTCCTGATTCCATTACATGTATTGTATTTGAATGCCCGACTTTTGATTTCGGGCTGTCAATAAGAAATCTATTTCGGAAAATGGCTCAGATTTCCGAAGAAGAGAATATGGAAGAATTGGCGGAAAAAAGTCTTATGTTAGCGGAGTCCGATAAATCTGCCAAAGAACTTACGCAAAAATTTACTGAAATACGCCCTGAGCTTGGTGAGCGGGGGATGAAGATCCATGTACATAATCCTGAACATGAGACTGATTACTCCTTTTATACAGAAGAAGAGTGGAAACAGTTTTTTAGTAGGACCAATGTTCATAATAGTCGATTGTTAGAAGGAGAAGAGATGTATAAATCCATTTTGCATATGCTGAAAAAAGCAAAACACCCATCTCTTTTGATTCGGGGACAGTATGATCCTGTTACATGTAAGGGGCAGCTAATAAAATTTCAAGAAGATGTTGCAGTTGCCGATGTCATAACGTTCAGCAACAGTGGACACTTCCCGCATTCTGAAGAACCTGATGAATTTGCTGAATCGGTTGTGGAATTTTTGAAGTAAGGCATAAAACGGGAACTTCGTTTATTATAATAAAGTAACATGGAAGGAAAGAATATTCCTCGCTGACACCAGCTTCCATATGTTACGATGTAAACAAAGAGAAGGGGGAGTTTGCATGATTGAAAATGTATTTTACATTGCACTTATTACCTTGCTCTTTGGTTTTATCAGTTGGAGGAAACACAAAAAACATAAAAATCCAAAAAAACAATGGGAAGGAAAGAATCCCAACAAAAGAATGGCATCAAATAAGGTATTGGAACAAGAACAGAACAAATATAGAGGCTTCGAGCAAATCTCTATGTAGTGATTTCCCCAAAAATCAATGGATTGTAATCCCGGGGAAAATTATAGGAGTATCCACAAAAGCGGGCTTGAATATTCAAGCTCGCTTTATTTATTTCGCTATTATGTTGCTTAATGTGCAAAAAAACCAGATACATGTGGGTCTAGCGTGCCAGCGTAGATAAGCCAAAAGGTGATGCTAATTTACCTGTTGCATGCGGTGTTGACGAACATTGGATAAACAGTTATTATCGGGATGGAACTTGGGTAGATGGATGTTGTAGGTCAGATTGATAAGCCCCAAGAATAGGGTCAAATGTTCGAACAACTAACCGTTTCCTAAGCAGAGGGAAAGCTTAGGGAAGGAAGTTGTTTGACAGATGTTTTCAGATCATGTGGACCGTCCCTATTTATCATCAGATTATTATTGCTTTAAAGCCCCGTTTGCCTCTGGGATGTTGTCCATGTCAAGGGCATTCATTTGACAGAAGTATTCTAGAAAGTTTTTAGCTTCTCCGATTTGCTCTTCATCTGTTTTTAATGCAATGATATCTTTTAAGATTTGAGCTGTCCAAACATTATTAAAATAACGATACTTCCCAGAATTCCATGTAGTTCGATGAGGATAGTTCTCATTGATATTATAATTCCAGAAAAGCATTTTATTTGCCTCTTGATCCGTTAGCTTGATTCTAAATTTTGCATGAGACGAGACCATTCCATCATCGCTAAGATTTCCTGAAAACGTTTCATTAACCATGTAGAGGCCGAGAATCCGCCTTTCTTTTTCTGGTTGATCTGACTCTCTTGCAGTCAGAATACCCGCGCTATTCGGACGCAAGCGAGCTACTCTGTTTGGCTGACCTTTATTTTCTCCGCTTTGAACCTTGCCAGTAAATACTTGCCAGTCGATAAATACATTTTGTTGTTCTTCTTCGTCTAACCAGAAAACAATTTGTGAGCTTTCATGAATTTTGTAGTTCTTCAGTTTTTTTCTATGTAGCTGTTCAGACACCTGTCGCTCTTTTTCTTCTTCACGTTTCCTTAAAAGTGCTTTTTCTTCCATTTCCCTTTTCAAAAGGACTTCCTTCAAATGGTTTGCAGTATTCTGGTCATTTAGTGTGATAAATTTTCCAAAAGCATCAGGGTAAACGAATCTTTTAATACCCTCATTAAAATCAACGGTGATGATAGATTCAGCATGATCCACGATATTTCCTTCACCAAATACTTTATGAGTTATTGCTTCATTAATTAAATTCACTAACACACCCTCCATATATAAAATATTTAGGTATTTATTTTGATAGCCTGCTTTCCATAAAGTCATTTGACTAAATGGAACGAAAATAAATTTTCAAATTAAAAAATCGCACTCAAATTCTGTCCGAAAGAAGTTGCGCACGATTGTCGAATGCTGTCTCAAAACAATTCTAAATATAGAATATCATATAATCTAAAATATTGCAAATTTACGGTTGACAATATCGATTTGTGTATCGTATAATTATTAATTATTTTAATATAAAAGTAGGGGATGGTGGATCTGTTTTATTACTGAAGGTATGAGTGGGGTGAATAATGGGATGAAAAGGAAGGGAAGGTTGATGAATCATAATAATGGCAATTCATCCATTGGGCGCTTTAATGAAGTACAGAAACGCCCTTTATTCTGTCTGTTTTGTATAATTGGAAATATTCGATGTGTAAGTTAATAACATTCGTAGTATAATGCTTGTAGAGGGTTCAGCAGATAAACGACCGATCACCTACTAAACCAATATATCTAAAGTCGAACGCTGAAACAGACCTCTCAAACAATGGAGGAAATGAGAGGGGGCTATTATAATTGTTAACAACAATTGAGCCATCATTTGTTGATGAATTAGTGTCAACTGCGGTATCAAAGAAAAACATATATGGTTCTGTATTATGTGTCGAAAATGGAGATGACTCTTTATCGCTCTTATACGGAGCTGGAAATCTAACTACAGATAAAGCCTATTTTATTACAAGTGTAACAAAATTATACGTCACCGCTGTCTTACTAAAATTAAGATCAGAAAAGTGTCTGCATCTCCAAAATAAAATCTCCGAATATTTTCTGATGAAATTCTACATGAACTCCACCTAATTAAAGGCATAGGACACTCCAAAGATATAACAATCAAACATTTAATGTCCAATACATCAGGAATACCAGATTACTTTTCCTCTGATTTGATTGGGGAATTAACAGCAGGAATGGATCAGAGTTGGGGCTTTGATAGAACAATAGCAAGTGTAAAACAAAAGAAACCAAAATTCGCTCCTGGTAAAAAGGCTCAATACTCCGATACAAATTATCAGCTTTTAGGTAAGATTATTGAAACGATAACAAAAAAGACATCCATACGGTTTTCAAGGAATTAATTTTTGATGAACTAAAATTAGAGGATACGTACTTATATGAAAATGTGAATGATAAACGCCCAGCTCCTATTTATCTTAAAGATAAGGAAATCCAATCAAAAATGTAAAAATGACAGAATAAGTCTATTTTAATCAACGTATTTTGGGGCTTTTTTGGCAAAAGATACTCGATTGATTACAGTCAATGAAATGTACTGTCCTTGTCATAGTTTTACCATTTAATGACGAAAAGTCTGCCAATGAATGACAGACCGTTTACCACTTCATACTTTCTGGGTGATCAAAGTTAAAAATTCACGGTTTTGGGGATCGGAAATATTATATTTATTGTACAAACTTAATAATTTTCAATAAGAGCAGTCTTCCGCAATTAGCTATTTAATGGAAGAATGTGTGCTAAATGAACGCGATATTTTAATTGTCAAAAGGGAGTGTACAAGGTGAATAAATATCAAGAACGTACTGTTTATATTTCAATTGTAGCACTTGCTTTCTTCTTCGTATTATCTATAATTACACAACAATGGGGATTCTTTTTATGGAGTTTATTACCTGTTTTTATAGTTTTGATGACTGCGTTTACCACCAAGATTGACAATAAAAATAATGAGGAATGAAAAAACTTATTCAATCATGGGGCAAATTTGCTGAACATCGAAAATCTAACTTCCGCAAACAGCTCGGTGGATGACATTTACAATGAGCAGTAAGAGGGAACAGGGTGACGTTAGGTTGGTAGATGTCCTTTTTAAAGGAACTCGTCAAACCAAGCAGCACCCTGTTATTATTGCCAGAAAGGAATTGGGGTGTGGATGTCACTATTAAATTTTCTGAAATTAGAGTTGATACTTATATCACTTTATGATATATTCTGATCAAGATATATCATAAAGTGATATAGAGGGGTGTCGAATTGAAATCGTTAAAGCCACTTACAGACTCTGTATTTTATATAATGGCAGCCTTTACAGAACCACGACATGGCTATGCGGTAATGAATTTAGTTGAAGAAACAACCAGGGGTAACTTTGTGATCGGACCTGCTTCTCTATATACGATTATTAAGAAATTATTAGCGGCGGATCTTATCCGATTACAAGATAATTCAGACTCACGAAGAAAGGTCTATGTGTTAACTGAACAAGGTCGGCAGGTATTAAATGAAGATATCGCCCGTCGGAAGGATATGATTGAATTGGCGGAAAAAGGTCTTAAAAGGGGAGATTAAGTTATGACTCGTAGGAAATACATGATGTCGAAAGGTCTTGCATTTTCAGAAGCAAAAGATATGGAGAAACTGCGCAAAAAATCCTTGAAGGGCTGGCGGTTGAAAGGTTTACGTTTCAGGGTTATGAGTTAGAAAAAGATGATCCTGAGGACGTCATATTCAGTATTGATTATCGCTTCCTAGAACCAGAAGAAGATGATGAGTATTTTGAAATGTTTAATTCCGCAGGCTGGACGCATGTTTGTTCAGGATACACGTTCCATATATTTAAAGCGGAAAAAGGAACAAAGCCGATTTACAGTGATGCAGAATCTGCCAAAGATAAGATGGATCGCATCGCAAATCCGATGAAAAGTGTAGTTGTATGTTGTGTTGGATTAACGATAATTTTCCTTCTAATCATGGCATTTACTTCTGGAGTAACTCAGAACATCAGTAAGTGGGCCCTACTTTTATCATTTGCACTTACAATACCGGCAATCATGACTTACACGTTTTTTTACTAGGAATGATAGTTGGTGCTGGATTTGTGAAAGGGCTTGTTGAATACGGATTGATTTTCCTTGGTGGTAGTTTAGTTGTATTGCTTTTGTACATGGCAATTTTCATAGTTAAGCTAACGGGCGCAAGAATGGAACAAGGATGGAAAATATCTTACGTATAAGGCCAGATTATGGGACAAATAAGAGATAAACGAGAGGGATGAGTTTTTCTATGTTATGGATTGCTACACAAGATAAGCAAAGTTTGGTAAATGTAAAAGAAGTTACTGTAAATGGGAAGAAAATAAAAGGTATTGTTAGCAGTACGACTTTCGATGAATGGAATAAAGATTTGGGGAAGTATGAATCAAATGAAAGAGCATTAGAAATTATTAATGAAATATTTATGAAAATCGAAGAAAACGATGGTATTCCTGTGACATTCGCAATGCCTAAAAAGTAAGTATCAACTTGTTCAATAAACAGGCGCAAATCTGGAAAAAAGGAAAATTTGCTGAAGGTAGTACAAGAACGGAATAAGAAGTGCGTCTATTTGGTAAAAGGTACTCAATTGAATGAAATGCACCATCCTTGACATAGTTTTTACCACTTCATACTATCTGGATGATCCAAGTTGAAAATCCATAGTTTTAGGAAACGAAAATATTATACCCATTGTACAAATTGAATGATTTTCAATAAGAGCAGTCCGCAATCGAGGCATTTAACGGAATAAACCTTGCGTCGATTTTTGCTTTTTCGAGACATATTTGGGGTGGTAATTTATGAGATTAAATATGTTGCTTGGTACCTTAATTGGCTTTACTGTTGCATTTTTTACTTTGTCTTTGGAAAGGGGTCTAAAGTTAAAACTCCTCCCTCAAAATGGAGTACATTTTTAAAGAACTTTTCTAAAAGGTGAATATGATGCATTCGTATATATTTTTAATGAGTGAAAATGCATTATAAAGTGGAAAAGAGGGATCAAATGGAACGTGTAAGCTTTTATAATCAAAGAAATTTTAAATGTGATGCAGAGAGAACTTTCACCTCCCAAAGGAATCTTATCCAAGAGCTTATACCGAACGCCGATGTACAACACGTTGGTAGTACCGCTATACCAAACAGTCTTACTAAGGGAGATTTAGATATACAGGTTCGTGTTTCTGAGATTCAATTTAAACAAGCTGTCGAAGCTCTTTCTACGGTATATGAATTCAATGATGGGAGTATAAAAACAAATGAATTTAGGGCATTTAAAGATGATACAATTATTCCCCCCTTAGGCATACAACTGACCGTTAAAGATACGGAATTTGATTTCTTCTGGAAGTTTCGAGATGTTTTACTACAAAATGATCGGTATCGAATAGAGTATGATGAATTGAAAAAGAAGTTTGAAGGAAAAGATATGGAAGTTTATAGGGAGGCGAAAAATGATTTCTTTAGCAAAATAATACAAACACCTGAATTTAAGCAATTAAAAAGCGATGCAGATAGATAAATATAATTCGTTCAACAATCGGGCACTTATCCGG
>NZ_JBSVKG010000032.1:0-37529 GCF_054048505.1 Virgibacillus sp. FSP13
TGATACTTATAGAACACTTACCACTACTACGGCTAACGGTAGTAAATGTAATACCAGTGGAGGAAATACGCGTAGACTCCAGCGGGAGGAAAGGCCTAGGTGAGACCCCACAGAGCGACGAGCGAAACTTCCACCGAGTAAGCTTCGAGTTGCGAGGAGCGATACTTCACCGAAATTACCTGCAACGCGACGAGCACCCAGCTCGAGGAGGCTCAGCAGCCGCCCGCGGAAAGCGTAGTGTATTTCCGGAACGGCGGGAGGGCGACTTCCTGGTTACATCGCAGTTTATATCTATTGTGTAAAAAAACAACAATCTGAAAATATCCATCTATTACACTATTCCCAATATTCCCATTCTATCTCAAGTAAGGCAAATATACGAATATAATAATAAATACCCAGATCACATCAACAAAATGCCAATAATAAGAGAAAATCTTTTGTTTCTCGATAAATAGTGAATAAGGAATCCTTTTTTTAAATTGGATAAACAAGGTCCCCATCCAGCCAATTCCAAACCCAACATGTGCTGCATGAAGTCCTACTAGAACATAGAAAGAACTCATAAACACGTTGGCACTCATCCCATAGCCTTTTTGCAGGTAATTCGAGAATTCATGAACCTCTAGTCCTAAGAAAATCAACGCAAATAAACAAGTAACCCCAAGCCAACCCAATAACTTTTTATACTGTCGATTTGCCAATCCTTTTTCAGCAACAATCAATGTTCCACTGCTTGCTAGCAAGAAAAGGGAGGATAGGATCACACTTTTCACTTCAAATAGCTCTGTCGGCTGTGGTCCAATCGATGCTGGGGTGAAAATGATATACGTAACAAATAATGTCGCAAACATGATCGCCTCCACACCAAGGTAAATAAAAAAGCCAATTTGTTTATCCTTGAATAAGGCTGCTTCATACTCATTCATCGACCTTCTCCCCCTTTCCATAATATGCCTTACGCTCATCTGTTAATGACCGAATTACAAATAAACTTAATACGGCTACACCACCGGCAACAGCAAGAACATACCACGAATACGTCAAGCCAAGACATATAATAAATACGGAGAATGCCATTGCTAGCGGTATAATTGTATTTACAGCTATCGGAGCAGGGCGTGATTTTGTAGTCGTACGTAATGGTCTGTTTTCCACTTTGGCATACCAATATGGATCCATTTGATCAACAATCGGCATCGGTTCAAATGTGTCCTCTGGCGATGGAGATGGGACAGTCCACTCTAATGTCCGACCATTCCATGGATCACTGCCGACTTTTTCTCCTTTTGTATGTGTTTTATATACATTCCATATTACAAACAACATACTCATACCCATTAAAAAGGCGCCAATCGTGCTTGTAAAATTCAACCCCGCTACACCATCATTTGCACCATACGTATAAACACGGCGGGGCATTCCTTCCAGCCCGGAAATATGCATTGGGAAAAATGTTAAATGAAACCCAATGATAAACAGCCAAAAATGCCATTTCCCTAATTTTTCATCTAATTGATAACCAGTAATCTTTGGATACCAATAATAAAGGCCACCAAATATCCCTAAAATAGTTGAGGCAATAATCACATAATGAAAGTGCGCGACAACGAAATAGGAATCATGGAACTGAAAATCCGCTGCCGATACACTAAGCATAACCCCTGTGACACCACCCATTACAAACGATGGAATAAACCCCAAAGCAAATAGCATTGGCGTTGTTACCCTGATCACACCACCACGTATCGTAAACAACCAGTTAAAAATCTTAATACCAGTTGGAATTGCAATCAGCATCGATGTAATCGCGAAAAATGTATTTGCCATCGGTCCTAAGCCGACTGTGAACATATGGTGTGCCCAAACCATAAAACCTAAAAACCCAATCAGGGATAGCGAGATAACCATTGCTGGATAGCCAAAAATACGCTTCCTTGAGAATGTCGTAATAATGTCAGAGAATATACCAAACGCTGGCAATGCGATAATATATACTTCTGGGTGACCAAAAATCCAAAACAAATGCTGCCAATAAACCGGATTTCCTTCATCTCCGGAAAATATGCTTGCTCCAAATAGTCGATCAAACATTAACAAGTACAATGCGATTGCCAACACAGTAAAAGCTACCAATATTAAAAAAGACGTAATTAATGCTGCCCAAGGAAAAAGTGGCATCCGCGTTAATTTCATCCCAGGTGCACGGTGTCTGATAATGGTGACGATCATATTAAGTGCCGTGAAAATCGTACCAAGTCCAGAAATCTGCACCCCAAAAACATAATAGTCTGTCCCAGCATCAGGGGTATATTCTGAGGTTGATAGTGGTGCATAACCTGTCCATCCCACATCTGGTGTCGTATTAAAAAAGAATCCGATGTTGAAAAATACAGCACCAAACAAAAATAACCAAAAGCCAACTGCATTTAAAAAAGGAAATGCTAAATCTTTGGCACCTATTTGCAATGGAACAACAACATTCATTAGCCCTAACAACAAAGGCATAGCAGCAAAAAAGATCATCATCGTGCCATGGGTTGTAAACAACTCACTATATTTTTCATGCTGGAAAACCCAGAAATCATTGTTCGGAAAAGCTAATTGCGTACGAATAAGCAAAGCATCAATTCCTGCCCGCATGAAAAATACAACACCGAACAAAATATATAATGTTCCAATTTTACGGTGGTTTGTCGTTCTGATATATTCCCAAATGATGCCTAGCTTTTTCTTCTTTACCACCAAAAATACAATAACCAATCCAGCGATCACTGTAAAAATCCAAGCAGCCATTACATCTGTCGGCATATAAATTGCTTTTCCAAAAAGCGAAAAATTCAACGCCCTCACCCCTTTCGACACGAATTATTCACGCTCAAGATATTGTTGATAAGCATTCATCGTTACTACCTCTGTATCAAATCGCATATCCCCATGTCCGATACCACAGTATTCCGCACATTTGCCCTCGTACGAACCTTTTTGCGGATTGTTAATTTGATACGTTAGTTCCTTCCCAGGTAGCACATCCACTTTTCCACCTAAGGCAGGCACCCAAAACGAATGAATAACATCCTTCGACTTTAAGTGGAAGACAACCGATTTTCCTTCTGGTAGTACTAACTTATTCCTATCCTCTTTACCATTTTCATGTTTAAACGTCCATAAGTACTGCTCTGCTGTTACGTAAACATCAATATATTCTTGCTGTTCACTTGATTTTGGCCCTGGCGATTGATCATATGTAATCGCAATTGTCGGTACAGCAAGAATGATAAGCAATAGAATTGGTAAAACAGTCCATGTGATTTCCAATTTCAGATTTCCATGCACATCCAGTGGTAAGAAATCCATTTTAGCTTCTGTGTAGCGGTATTTCATAAAGAATCGAATAAACAACACAAAAACGACAACCACAACAATCATCATTAATCCAAAACTAAACCAAATTAAAAATGATTGCTCACTGGCCGTTTCACTTTTGGGATTCAATGTAGTTATGTTACACCCTGCCAACAATGAGAAAACAGGTAGTAAAAGCAAACGCTTCATCATATCAGCAACCCTTTCCACGTATGACGACTTATACTAAGCCTGCAAATAAATAACTAATGTTGCGATTCCCAGCAAAGTCGTTTTCTAAACATGGGAGAAATTGAACCTCCTACTGAAAACGAAAGGCGGTTTCTAAAAGATTATTGTTTTTTTCATAATAGATATAAGATGTGACCTAACTAAGACACTGCTCTACCATCGTTTCAGAAATACACTTATTCTTGTAATTCCTGTTGATGTTCCTGCTCTCCGGATGATGTTTTCGTTCTCGCGCCGATGTTTCCGCTCTCGGGACGATGTTTCTGCTCTCGCGCCGATGTTTCCGCTTTCCCGCCGATGTTTCTACTCTCGCGCCGATGTTTCTGCTCTCGCGCCGATGTTCCTGCTCTCGCGCCGATGTTTCCGCTCTCGCGCCGATGTTTCTGCTCTCGCGCCGATGTTTCCGCTTTCCCGCCGATGTTTCCGCTTTCCCGCCGATGTTTCCTGCTCTCGCGCCGATGTTCCTGCTCTCGCGCCGATGTTTCCGCTCTCGCGCCGATGTTTCCGCTCTCGCGCCGATGTTTCTGCTCTCGCGCCGATGTTTCCGCTCTCGCGCCGATGTTTCCGCTTTCCCGCCGATGTTTCCGCTTTCCCGCCGATGTTTCCTGCTCTCGCGCCGATGTTTCCTGCTCTCGCGCCGATGTTCCTGCTTTCCCGCCGATGTTTCCGCTCTCGCGCCGATGTTTCCGCTCTCGCGCCGATGTTCCTGCTCTCGCGCCGATGTTTCCGCTCTCGCGCCGATGTTTCTGCTCTCGCGCCGATGTTCCTGCTTTCCCGCCGATGTTTCCTGCTCTCGGGACGATGTTTTCTCCCTGGAGCCGATGTTCCTCGCGCTCGGGACGATGCTGTCGCTCCTTCGCCGATGATCCAAAACTAAAAAAGCGAAAAGTGCCTCATTGGCCCTTTTCGCTTTTGCTTCTTATTCCTTATTCACTTTTTCCTCTAGCTCCTTGATCCTTGCGCGTAAGGCGTCGATATCCTCTTTGGTAGCGATACCCAAGTCTTTTACCAGCTGTTGCGTTTGTTCGTATTGTTTATCGCTCCATTCGTCTTTTTTCAGTTCGCCCTTATCAACGAAATTTCGCAAAACGGATCGTGCTTGTTCCTGCGTTAATTCATTTTTATCAACTAGATCTTTCAGCTTGCTTTCTAACTTTTCCTTACCACTTACTGCTGCACCTAATCCTAATAAAAATCCCTTTCTCAATAAGTCACCCATTTTGGGAACCTCCCTATTTAGTTGATTGAATCAAACGATAATGCTTGATGAAAAATATGTTCAACACAACAAAAAAGATAATCGTAACAGCAATACTCCCTATGTTAACAGTCGGCATGCCAAGACGGCTTGCAACAATACCTGTTATCACACCACCTACTATCATCATAAAACTAATTATTTCGAGAAGTAAATAAAAATGATGCATGAGCTGTTTATGTTGTTTCTCCTTTTGCCATTTCCTGTCTTTTTCTCCACTTTCCAGCCAATTTAACAGTGCATTTGGAAAGGAAAGGATCGGCTTTGCTGCATCTTTAGCAATTTGTTTATATATGGAATCAATAAAACCTTTGCCACCAAACCATTGCTTAATTTTTGGTTTGGCCCACTTACCAATATCAATTTCTGGGTAAATACCGAACAAAACACCAAGCACAATGGAAATCGCCCTGCCCAGGTAGGCATAATCAGCTGATAATTGGATTGGCTGTTCCTTAATAAAGACTTGTATTTCATCCTTTAATTGTTCCATTGTATGAGCATCCATTTGTTTTAATGAACCATTCTGATACATGTCTATTGTTTGTTTTAGCATCTTGATTAGCTTGTCACGGTCAGCATTTGGTAAAATAAAATGCATTTCGTCCAGCGTTTTTAATATTTTGTCATAATCATCGAGAATTATCCCTTGAACCAACCGCTTAAAGTGTTGGGTATCCCGCTGCCTGATTTCACCAATCATACCAAAATCAATAATTGCAATGGTTCCATCCTCTTGTAGAAGCACATTTCCAGCATGTGGATCGGCATGGAAATAACCTGGATTGAAAAACTGATCAAAATAAAAATCAAATAGAATATTAGCTGTTTGCTTTGCACTTATATGATGCTCTGCCATGTAAGCTGTATCTGTTATCTTTGCGCCCCTTATCCACTCCATTACAAGAACTTTATTAGTGCATAAATTCTCATAGTACGTTGGAATATGGATGGACGGATAATCGGTATATCTTTCCTTAAAATACGTACCAAAATTTAATTCCTGTTCAAAGTCAAGTTCCCGTTCCATCACAAAAATCAATTCCCGGTACAGTGCATGTAAATCTGCCTTTTTTCCAAACGATGTTAAGATGCGGATCAACCAAAAGACAATTTTTAGTGCTTTAAAGTCGATTTGAAATATTTCTTTTACCCGGTAACGCCGCACTTTAATAGCGACAAGTGTTCCATCACTCAATTTAGCCTGATAGACTTGTCCAATTGACGCAGATGCTATCGGCTTCTCGAGCAATTCCGATAGATGATCATCAACATTGCCGCCCCATTCTTCTTCCATTACCCCTTTTGCATAGGAAAATGGTGCTGGTGGGACACGATCGACAAGACCAGTTAACTCGCGGATAAACACTTCCGGCATGAAGTCAGCCCGTGTACTTAAAAACTGCCCCACCTTAATCAATACGCCACCTAACTTAATAGCTTTCTCGCGATATTCACTAGCCATTTTACTTAACAGATCGTTCCACTTTTGCCTTGTTTGTTCATCCCATCCCCGGTGTCTTAGATGAAACATGTATAACTGAAAAATAAATTTCAATGCCATCCAAACGATGACCGTACAACGATAGACGACATTATATTTTAATGAGCTTTGCACGAATCAACACCTCAACTCACTTTACCCGTAATGCTAGTGTATCTAAACATTTTCAAGGATACTATTAGTTTATTCGAGTACTACCATTTATATTTATAATTTATATTTATGCATTTTTTTTCATAAAAATTAGTTAAACCCCTAGCTTATTTTTCTTACAGCCGGTAGAATAAATAGTATATGCTAAAGCCAGTAAATCATTTATGTATGACTAATCACGCTTTTTAGAAAATTGAATTGCTTATCAAACAGATTCTCTTTATAATAAAAAGAAAATGCTGTTTTCATTTAAGGGGGAAAAGAATGAAATCAAAAAAATACGCACTTAGTGATCATCTTAAATTTATTATCCCATCATTGCTTGGTGTTTTTTTATTTATGACGCCCGTTCCTACAGATGATGGATTAACCATTCCGATTGCGGTTTTAGCCAATTGGATTCAGGATGTACTGGCTGATCAGTTATCAGCTATTATGATGATTATTATCGTGATAACCGGCATTATGACTGTTATTGCAAAAATAGCAGGTCAAACAGCCTTCCAAAAGACACCATTTTTTCAGCAATTATTCTATGTTAGTAACTTTTGGACAGTAACAAGGGTATTGGCAGCGATATTTGCTGTGATGGTTTATTTCCAACTAGGACCGGAAGCCGTTTACGGGGACAGCACTGGCCAGATGTTGCTTGGTGATTTATTACATGTATTGTTCGCTGTGTTTTTATTTGCTGGTTTATTTTTACCATTATTAATGAATTATGGGTTGCTCGATTTATTCGGAACATTGATGACAAAAATAATGCGTCCGTTATTTAAATTGCCAGGCCGTTCATCAATTGATTCACTTGCTTCTTGGATTGGTGACGGGACAATTGGCGTACTGTTAACAAGCAAGCAGTATGAAGACGGTTATTATACAAAACGGGAAGCAGCAGTTATCGGGACAACATTTTCCGTCGTTTCGATCACCTTTACATTAGTTGTCATTGACCAAGTCGGACTGATCAATATGTTTGTGCCGTTTTATGCAACTGTACTTATTGCCGGATTTATTGCAGCATTAATCATGCCGCGCATACCACCATTATCCCGCAAACCAAATACATATATCAATGAGGCAGAGGGTGATATTGAGGAACGTATCCCTAAAGGTCATAATAGCCTTACATTCGGCTATCAAAAAGCACTTGACCAAGCAAAGAAGGAATCAAGTGTCTGGAAGTTTTTCAAAGAAGGTGGGCAAAATATCCTTGATATGTGGATGGGTGTTGCGCCAGTTGTAATGGCATTTGGCCTGGTCGCACTGATCATTGCTGAATATACTCCATTCTTCCAATGGCTTGGGGTACCGTTTATTCCACTGTTGGAAGTGATGCAAGTTCCATACGCAGAGGCTGCATCGGAAACGATATTGGTTGGGTTTGCCGATATGTTCTTGCCAGCAATTATCGGCTCATCCATCGATGCTGAGATTACAAGATTTATCATTGCTGCATTGTCTGTAACACAGCTCATTTACATGTCTGAAGTCGGCGGTTTGTTACTAGGTTCCAAAGTACCAGTATCATTCAAAGATCTATTTATCATCTTTTTACTACGAACCATTATCACACTGCCGATTATTACATTGATTGCACATATCATTTTTTAGGTAACTTTTTGTACTTTTAAAAGATTGGGACTGCGATTACTCGCCCATCGAAAACATTTGTTGTTTTTGACAGGATAGATAGAATGTGCGATGTAACTTTGCGTGACTTCCTCCCATCCTATATAAGACGAGTGCTAATCCAGCGCTGCGGAAAAATACTCGCTTTCCATGGGGAACGCTTCAGCCTCCTCGGAAGAAAATCACTTCCTGCGGGGTCTTCAGACTGTTCCTTTTCCCATAGGAGTCTCGCATTTTTCCGCAGCTTAGAATAGCTTTCTGTTCAAGGGAGTAAAAGTCCGTGTAACGTAGATTCCATGGTTTTCCCCTTTTTGATAATCAGAACACCACTAACAGCGTAGGCAGAATACGTAGACTCCTGCGGGAACAGCACGTGTCTGAAGACCCCGCAGCGTGATTTTCCGCGAGGAGGCTGAAGCCGTGCCCGCGGAAAGCGAAGTATTCTGCCGGAGCGGAGTCCAAGCACTCAATCATCATTAGAATAAGGAAAAACGCCTCGAAGGAGGATTTTCACTGTGTCGCATTTTATATCAATAGCAACAACCTGTGTGAAAAGGACTTTTCTTATAACACATATAAAATCACAATCGTTTTATCGCAGGTGGCAATAGTTGTTGTAAACTTTGCTAATTGCTATGATGTTTTGTTGTTTAAATTTATATAAACGTTATCAGATCAAGAAAAAGCAGCCATCACAGCTTAACATGCTGTAATGGCTGCTTATTTAGATTAGATATTGATGACCTGTTTAATCCTGTTTGTTACTAACGAGGTATCTTTTGGGATTTCTGCATCAACTCTTTCCACTTCACTAGCCTTTTTTACTAGTGAATCGTCATACCCTAGTTGTTTCGCCGTTGCTTTCATAAACTCATAGAAACTCTGACTCTCATCTTGCCCAACGTGAAAAACACCTGTCGCATCATTATAAATCATTTCCTCGATCACGTTGGTTACATCATCAATGTGAACAAACGTCCGAACCAAATCATCGCGGAATTCAATTGGTTTTCCCGAGCGTAAATGATAGGATAACTGATCTGTCCGCTCATCTAGCTTACCAATTCCGTTCTCCCCATAAATCGGACCGGCTCGTAAAATCACATAGTTCGTTAATTCATTGTCAATCAGGCGTTCTGCTTTTACCTTCCCATTCGTATAATTATGAAACGAATGATCCTCAGGTAGATTTGATAATGGATCCGCTTCTTCATATGGACCATTCCCATCGGAGAAAACAAAGTCAGATGAAAGGTAGATCAATTTCGTTTCGGGCGTGAGGTGTGTGATCAAGTGCATTAAACCTTGATCCGTTAATTTGTGTTCATTTGGCCCACTCATAACCGCCCAAATAACAACATCCGGATTTTCTTGCTTATAAAACGCCGAAAACGACTCAGGCTGATTGACATCTAATTTGACGAGACCATCTGATAATGCCGGTTCTTGTAAATAAGTTCCAACCACTTCATCTGCTTCTACATGTTTTAGTTGTTTATATACCGAAGCACCAAGATAACCATTAGCTCCGAATACACAAATCTTCATTTCATTCACCTTCCCCTTGTCGCTTGAATTTGAAATAGTCTTAGGTCTGGTTGTGTTCTGCTTTTCTGCCAAAGACACCTCTTATAATTGATATCTTCCCTTCAATGAAGGGCTGCCAAACCCCTTGTATCGCTTTACTTGATAATACAAGGACAATCGCTGCGGAAATAACAGCCAACCCAATCAGGTCAAGCGCATTATTTATTTCAAATAACTGGGTTTCCCGGAAAATCTGGATGAAAAAGCCATGCAATAAATAGACATAGAGTGTTCGAGTCCCCAAAACGGTTAATCTATTCTTATTTTTTGGTATCCAGGCTAGTATGCTCATTGCCATTAATGCGGAGGTTACGTACACAAGTAATCGTGCAAGACCACCATATTCTGGCATTCCAAGCGTGCCATACGATTTGGACGCTAACAACCAGCCAGTATTCATGTCCGGCACAAAATAAACCGCTGTCGCAACGGAAAGCATAATAATCAAGGATGCGATTTTAACACCCTTCTTTTTCAGCAGTAAAACATGATCCGTTTTTAACCAATAGCCAAGTAAGAAGAACGGAAAAAAGACAAACGTACGTGATAGACTAAACGTATGACCTATATCCCCAAAGTAACCAACAATTAATCCTATTTGAATAGAAATTACTACACTTAAAATGGGTGGAAACTTTTTAAACCAATATAACAGCATGTGCCAGCTAAACAGACTAAATAAAAACCACAATGACCACTGCGGATAAAATATCCCTGTTTGCCAGTCATCCTTCCCGATATAGAAATAAAACACTGTATACAAAACTTGGAAAATAATATACGGCAATAAAAGTTTTTTGGCTAGTTTCATAATATAATCCTTATTTCCTGATCCTTTTGCAAAAAATCCTGATAAGAAAATAAATGCAGGCATATGAAAAGTATAAATCCACATATACAACGCGTTGATGTTGTGCGAATCGCTAGTAAATGGTTGAATCATATGACCAAATACGACTAGAAAAATCAATGCGAGTTTCGCGTTATCAAAATAAGCATTTCTTTCCATACAACTCAATCCCCTTTTTTGAAAGTGCTAACCTGTAATCAAGTTTACCCGTTTTCAAACAGAAATACGTGGGTAAAACACTGATTTCATGAGGTTGTAAATGAATTGTAAATAGGATGCAAGATAGATATAATTGCGTAATACTTTTCATGAATATGCCACATTTATGGTAGACCATAAAAATAAGACACTTACAGAAGTCCTGCAAGCGCCTACTTGGCAATCTTTTTCTTTTGTGTGTTTGCCTTGGTTTTCTTCTTTGGCTGTTTTGGTTGTTTTGGCTTCGGTTTGTCGCTTTTCGCTCGATCCAATGATGCCTGTAATGCATCCATAAGATTGGTAACATTATCTGGTGCTGGTTTTTCATCGCCTGTAACAACTTGCTCTTTATTTTTCTTCTCCTCGATTAAATCGAGCAATGCAGTGCGATAGTCATCCTTGTATTTTTCCGGGTCAAATTCCGTCGTTAACTGATCGATTAGCATTTTGGCCGTATCCAATTCTTTTTGCGTTTGTTCGACTTCCTCGGGAACATTTGGGACATCTTGAACCTGTCGAACTTCATCTGGATAATGGATTGTCTCGACAACAAGTGTATTTTCATAAACACGAATAACAGCTAATTGCTCCTTCGACCGGATAATCATTTTAGCGATCCCGATTTTTCCTGAGTCTTTTAAGGCAGCCCGCAATAAGCCGTATGCTTTTGCGCCCCCTTCATTAGGAGACAAATAATAGCTTTTCTCAAAATAAATGGGATCAATTTCCTCTAAGTTGACAAAGTCAGCAATTTCAACTGCTTTATCCTCTTGCTCTTTCTTTAACGCCTCTAACTCTTCCTCATCTAACACAACAAATTTATTTTTGGCATATTCATATGCTTTAACAATTTCGTCATTTTTCACTTCCCGATCACATACGGGACAAACACGTTCATATTTAATTGGAGATTGGCATTCTTTATGCAACTGCCTGAGCTTAACATCTTTGTTCTCTGTTGCGGCATGCATTTTCACCGGAATATTCACCAAGCCAAAACTTATCGTTCCTTTCCACATCGTATGCAAAACAAGAACCTCCCTTTTTTCATAGTGTGCCGACTCAAATTATTTTTATCCTTCATGGTTTATTTTTTGCGCAACAAGCCACTCTAAAGAGAAAGGAGGAAGGCTAAGATGATTCTAATGAAACCCATTGCTAGTACAAACATCCCGCGTGAAGATGATTGGTTATTTGAAACAAAATATGATGGCTTCCGCTGTGTATTGCATTGGGAAACAGATCGGATTACCTTAACAAGCAAAAATGAGAAGGATCTGACAGCTAATTTTCCTGAAATAGTGGACTATTGCCTAGCACATCAGGCGTCTATCAACGCATTTCTCCCACTCAAACTTGATGGAGAATTAGTGGTACTAAATAACCCCTATCAAGCCAACTTTTCTTGGATACAAAAACGCGGCAGACTAAAAGATAAAACATCCATTAACAATACTGCCAAAACAAGAGCTGCTACATTTTTAGCATTCGACATACTCCAAAAGGAAGGTTCTGATTTGAAACAAGAAAGCTTCCAGCAGCGGAAAAGCACGTTATGGAATTTATTCGCAGACGGAAATTTGAACGCGGATATTTCACTAAGAAACCGTCTATGTTATGTCCCCTACTATGAAAATCCACATGAATTATGGAATATTATTTTTACACATAAAGGAGAAGGGATCATTGCCAAGCGGAAAAACAGTGTTTACGGAAATGGCAAGCAGCATAATGATTGGTTTAAAGTAAAAAATTGGCGCTCCATTCAGTGTTTCCTTACCTTTTTTGATACGAAGAACGATTATTTTACAGCAAATGTTTATGACGGACCTGACATCATTGAAATTGGTAAATGTAAACACGGAATAGATTCGGAATCATTAGGGACATTGAAACAATTATTTTCGACACGCGGGAAACGACTGGAAGGAGGGTTTGCATTACCTCCAGCGATATGTGCCAGAATACATACATTGGATTTGTTAAAAAATGAACTTCGCGAACCAGAATTTGCTGAGCTATTAGTTCATACACCCGCACCTGAATGTACAATCGATAAATTGCGATTAGATATGGCCATGCTCCCCGTTGAACTAGAGCTGACCAATACAGATAAGGTCTTTTGGCCAAAAGGCAATTTAACAAAAGGAGATTTGCTCGTTTATTTGCGGGAGATTTCTCCATATATGCTGCCGTTTTTACGAGATCACGCCCTTACTCTAATCCGCTGTCCTGATGGCGTAACAGGTGAATCATTTTTCCAAAAACATCTTCCCGACTATGCTCCATCATATGTCGATAGCTTGGAAAGGGAAGAGGAAACATTTATTATATGCAATACGCTGGAGGCACTAACGTGGTTTGGCAATCACGGGGCAATGGAGTATCATATTCCCTTTCAAAAAGCGGCCAATTCGAACCCATCTGAAATCGTATTTGATCTTGACCCACCGGACCGTGAACGCTTTTCGCTGGCTATCCGTGCCGCAAAATTAGTAAAACAAATTCTTGATGATTTAACACTCACTTCCTTTGTTAAAACATCAGGAAATAAGGGGCTGCAGGTTCATATTCCCATTCCAGAAAACAGTCTGACATATGACGAAACGGCTATTTTCACACAAGCCATTGCCTGGACAATTGAGAATGCATACCCAAATTACTTTACAACGGAACGAATGAAGAAAAATCGGCATGAACGCATGTATATTGATTATGTTCAACATGGAAAGGACAAAACAATTATCGCCCCATATTCAACTAGAAAGACAGCCGAAGCAACCGTTGCCACACCATTATTTTGGGAGGAATTGCAAGAAGGGTTAACCCCACTACAATTTACGATTGAAAATGTTGTGGAACGCGTCCAAACGCTCGGATGTCCATTCGCCGATTACTTTGCGGTGAAGGAAAAACAAGATTTAGAAAAGATGAAGGCCTTGGTGGAGAAATAACTTATGACTGCGGGATGCGAGGATGCCTTTTTATGCCGGGAGTGATGGGGTGCGTGACTTTTCAAGTTTGTCCGGCGACTTTCTGCTTTTGTCCGGCGACTTTTCACGTTTATTCGGCGAGTTCGTGCGTTTATCCGGCGACTTTTCTCGTTTGTCCGGCGACTTTCCGCGTTTGTCCGGCAACTTTCCACGTTTGTCCGGCGACTTCCCCGTTTATCCGGCGACTTCTCACGTTTATCCGGCGACTTCCCCGTTTATCCGACAACTTCTCGCGTTTGTCCGGCGACTTCTCGCTTTCTTCCGGCGACTTTCCTCTTTTTCCGGCGACTTCTCACGTTTATCCGGCGATTTCCCCGTTTATCCGGCAACTTCTCGCTTTTATCCGGTAACTTCTCACGTTTGTCCGGCGACTTTCCGCGTTTATCCGGCAACTTTCCTCTTTTATTCGGCGACTTCTCGCTTTCTTCCGGCGACTTCTCACGTTTGTCCGGCGACTTCCCACGTTCGTCCGGCGACTTCTCGCTTTCTTCCGGCGACTTCCCACGTTCGTCCGGCGACTTCTCGCTTTCTTCCGGCGACTTTCCTCGCATACACGACTTTTCAACCAGGTTAAGCATCTTCGGCTAGGTGATGTTCGACCTCAATAGTGTGCGGCTTCACAATAGGGTGCGAAAATGCAAAAATGGTCGCTCCCAGCTAGAAGCGACCATTCCTTTATAATGCTATATCTTTTTCAATTGCTGCTTTATCATTAAATGTTTTTAGATTTAGTTTTCCTAAGATCCGTGATGTTAGGGTTCCTGTTACCATTGCATCATTCACATTAAGTGCCGTACGTCCCATATCAATTAGTGCTTCGATAGAGATAAGCAGTCCGGCGAGTCCTACTGGCAAGCCCATGGACGATAGAACGATTATAGCTGCAAATGTTGCTCCACCACCTACACCCGCTACACCAAATGAACTGATACCTACTATCAATATTAGTTTGGCAATAAAACCAAACGTAAATGGATCAATTCCGACTGATGGCGCAATCATGATGGCTAGCATCGCTGGGTACAACCCCGCACAACCATTTTGACCAATGGTAGCGCCAAATGATGCTGACATATTTGCAATACCTTCGTGAACGCCAAGTGAGTTTTTCTGAGCTTGAATGTTTAATGGAATCGTTCCCGCACTTGAACGCGATGTAAAGGCAAAGGTTAACACAGGCAACACTTTTTTCAAGTACGTCATTGGACTTAAGCCGAATACACTTACTAAAATCAAATGAATGATAAACATAGCTATAATTGCCACGTAAGAAGCTATAACAAATTTACCTAATTCAATAATACCAGCGAAATCGGTGTTTGCTACTGTATTCGCCATGAGTGCCAAAATACCAAATGGTGTCAACCTTAGAATCAACGTTACAATCCGCATCACAACGGCATACAGTGAATTTATTATTTTTGTAAACACGTCAGCTTGTTCCGGGTTCTTTCTGCGTAATCCTAAGACAGCGATCCCGACAATTAGAGAAAATATTACTACCGCAATAACAGATGTAGATCGCCCTTGCGTCATATCCAAAAAGATGTTTGATGGGATAAAGCTTAGAATTTTATCAGGCGTTGACATATCTTCCACATCACCTAATGTCGATTCCAGCATTGTACTACGATCATTTTCTGCCTGACCTGCTTCAATCTGATCCGCATTAAGATCAAATAATGCAGCACTACCAACACCTACAAGCGCCGCTATCATGGCAGTTGCGACAAGAATACCGATAATCCATGCAGACATTTTACCTAGTTCTGATGATTTTTTTAAATTTATAATCGACTGAATAATCGATACCATAACAAGCGGCACAACGATCATCATTAGTAAATTAATATATCCCCGCCCAACGATATTGTACCAATCGGTTGTTTGTGTTAATACGTCTGAACCGGCGCCATAAATTACTTGTAAAATAGCACCAAGCACAATTCCAACACCTAAACCTGTGAACACGCGTTTTGTAAATGATAAATGCCTTTTTTGCATCCAAATAAGAAGACCAATTATTGCTACTAACACGGCAACGTTTACAATGACTAAAAATGTATCCACTCTTTTTCCTCCTCTGTTGTTGATTATATTTGTCTATGCTGCAAGTGCCTTTACTGTTTTGTCTAACGTAAGCACCCGCCAATTCAAAATCAGAATTAAACATTTATAATTCCGATGTTTTTAGTATGCTTTAATACTATACAAGGGGAACCGATAATGTGTCAAGAAAATTAAATGCTTCAAACATTTTTATTCAAAAAGCGGCGCAGCAAACACATGTCAGCGATTCTTTTATGGTCCTAACGGTGTTTTTAAAAGATAGAGGTGTTAACTAAAATTTATAAAATACCAGCATACGTATATGGTATAATCAAATAAGGAGGTGATTAAATGGATAATGAGCAACTGCTTAAAATCATCTTAGAACGATTTGATAAAGTTGATCGTCAATTTGATAAGGTTGACGGTCAGAGTCAACTACCCACCACTTATCGGCCTTTCAGCCTGATTGAAGTGGGGGCTTAAAAAAGCTTTAGTTGTCTAGCCTAAGTCTTCATTGACTACGTTGGTTTGGTTATCACACCCTCGGATAATACCCTAGTCCGTTGCTCTGTGCTGGCACTGTAATAGTTCTGAATGGGTAGGAACGGTCAACCAGGATTTGGCGGTTTACCGCAAAGCCTTACCAACATTGGCGAAGGGTAACCACTCTGAGAGGAGGAACACAATGGTAGTGTTCGTTATCAATAAGCATGGCAAGCCTTTAATGCCGTGCAAACCAAGAAAAGCAAGATTGCTGCTCAAAGAAAAGAAAGCAAAAATCATATCGCATAATCCATTTGGAATTCAATTATTGTATGAAACCAATAGTTACACACAGGAAGTGAAGATTGGCATTGATTTAGGAGCGAAATATGTTGGCATCGCCATTACGAGCGAAGACAAGGTGCTAGTCAAAGGGGAAGTGGAGCTTCGCCAGGATGTCAAATCTGCCATTGATACCAGAAGAACATACAGACGTTCCAGAAGAAACAGGAAAACACGTTATCGTCAGCCGCGTTTTCAAAATCGTGCCCGAGGACAAGGATGGCTACCGCCGAGTATACAAAGCCGGGTGGAGAATACTTTCTTTTGGATTGACAAGTTTTGTGACCTCATGCCAAATCCCGAGTTGACAATGGAGGTTGGCAAATTCGATGTGCAAAAAATGATTGATCCAGCTATTCAAGGTGTGGCCTATCAAGAAGGTCAGACGTATGGCTATCATGATGTGCGCTATTTTGTATTGGCAAGAGATCACTATACTTGCCAAGTGTGCAAAAAGAAAGGCAAAGTTTTGAACACACATCACATTATATACCGTACACACGGAGGTTCCAATCGGGCAGACAACCTGATTACCGTTTGTACAGACTGCCATACACATGACAACCATCAGCGAGGAAACATTCTTTGGAAATGGATGGTAGAAGGGAAAAGATTGGCCCAGTACAAAGAAGGTCCGTTCATGAATATTTTTCGTAAGAGGGTATTTACCAAGTATCCTTATGCAAGAATTACTTACGGGTCAGTGACAACACCGAAACGTAAAGCATTAGAATTGGAAAAAACGCATGCAAATGATGCGATTGCCATCAGTGGTATTTCATCCATCAAGGAAAACGCCAAGACAACGTTCAAAATCAAGCAATTCCGCAAAAAGAAACGTTCATTACACGAGGCAACGGCAAGAAAGGGACGTAAATCTAAAAACATCACGAGTAAAAGAAATGAAAAAAACAAGAAATATCTCAAGGGATTTTATTTGAATGACAAAGTAAGGTTATATGAGAAAACCGGATACATTACAGGCTTTACTGGAACAAGTGGTGCTTATGTCAAGTCCATTGATGGAGATTATATCACCATGCCAAATAAAAGCTATAAACAAGTAAGTCTCAGGGAATTGACACAAATCAGTCATCATAACAATTGGCAGTTTGAATACAAAGCATTTGGCTAAGCCAACCGAAATTCATCTCCCACCTACTCATTGGCCTATAGCCCTTCACATTCCTTGAGGAGGGAGACTTCTTTCGGAGTACAGTTAAAGGTACCTTGGATTTAATATCCAGGAAGGTTGACGGCATAAAGTACGATATTGATTATTTAAGTGAGAAGACAGGAAAACATGACACGAAAATAAATAATCTTGAGAAGAGAATTCAGTCTTAATAAAGCGACTGGATTTTTTATTAGGAAATGGTGAAAACCCTAAATTAAAAAATGACAAGTAAGTTTAAAACGCATGAATTTTATCATTATCCATGCGTTTTTATGTGTATATTATTGTAGCCGGGGTTTCCAATGTCTTGTAACATACTCCACACAATATCAAAACTACTAAAACACGTGCAGATTGTTGCATTTATTCGATAGTAGCTTGCAGTTCAAGTTCTACGTTACCCTCAATTGCACGGGAAATCATACAGCTTTTTTCGGCCTTTTCCACCAGCTTTTTGAGCTTGTTGTACTCGTCCTGGGTTGCGCCGCTCTTTAAGGAAACGGTCGGTTTATGTATGATTTTTTTATACGTAAAAACACCATTCGTCACATCGACAATGCCCTCCGATTCAAGCGCCATGTCCTGTAATGGCAGGTTTGCCCGTTCAATCATAGCTGCTAACGTAATGATATAACACGTTGCTGCCGCTCCCAACAACATCTCATCAGGGTTTGTCCCGATCCCAGGTCCATCCATTTCAGGTGGGATGGAGATTTTCGTTTGCAAATTACCTGCCTGAATCCGCCCTTCACTATTTCGACCACCCGGCCAGTCTGCTTGTAAATGGAAATGATGCTCAGCCATTTTATCACCTCGTTGCTATTTTAGCAGTTATTGAGAAAGGCAACCAAATGATAAGCAGCAAGTCACCTCGTTGACAAAAGGACTTGATCAACCTGGCTTCTTAATTACTTGCATGCTTCGTGAATTTCTTATTGATGATCCAATATTTCCTTCAGCACTTGCGCTTGGTTGTACTTCTCATCTTTTGCCGAGAACAATAATGTCACGTTTTTATCATGCTCCTTGACGATTTCCTTTAGTTTTTCCAGTTCAACTTGTTGATCACCGCTTGTTAGTTCGTCTTTATACTTGTTCTTGAATTCATCATATTTATCTGGATCATGACCAAACCATTTTCGTAACTCCGTTGATGGTCCGACTTCTTTCATCCAGTGATCCAGTTTAGCTTTTTCTTTTGACATTCCTCTAGGCCACACACGATCGACTAATACGCGAACACCATCATCGTTACTGACATCTTCGTATATTCGCTTTATATTCACTGGCACTTTATAACAGCTCCTTCATCTTAGTTATTTATCTAGCATTGTTTTCTACATTCGGGTACTCACAAGCAAAATTCACCTTCTCTTATTGTTTTACCCGTTCTATTCAAATTCAACCATCTCCCATTACATATAGCAAAAAAATGTACCGCCATATCATAACAGAAAAAAGACCCTCACCACTGTGATAAAGGTCTTCTGATTATATTAATTTCCTTCCATAATTGCTTCCATAGCATATTTCAAGCTTGCCAGTCTTTCTGCGCCTTTTGTTTGGGATGGTTCACATACACCGTAATAACATTTAATCTTAGGTTCAGTCCCTGATGGACGCAGACAAACCCAGCTATCGTTTTCCAAAATAAACTTAATAACATTCTCCTGTGGCAAATCAATCTGCTCCACATTACGACTCTCATTCATAAATGTACGTTCACTCGAAAGGTAATCTTCCACCTGTAGAACCTGCAATCCTGCTATTTCCGTAAAAGGGGCCTTGCGAACACGATCCACGATAGCTGAGATTTTTTCTGCCCCTTCTTTTCCTTGTAAGGTTATTGAGGACATCCCTTCTTGATAATAACCATATTTTCCATACAACGTTTCCAATGCATCAAGCAGCGTTTTCCCTTGCTTCTTCCAATAATAGGCCATTTCACAAGCCATCATTGCTGCTTGTACAGCGTCTTTATCACGCGCAAAACTGCTAATTAAGTAACCATAACTTTCTTCAAAGCCAAAAATAAATGTCTCACCCGTTGCATCGAATTGGCGGATTTTTTCTCCTATATATTTAAAGCCTGTTAGTGTATCAATCGTTTTAACACCAAAATTATCGGCGATAGCGCGACCAAGCTCGGTGGTCACAATTGTTTTTAATAACCGGGCATTTGTCAATAGTGCACTGTCGCTATGTTCTAGGATGTAAGCCAGCAGCAATGCTCCAAATTGGTTACCCGTTAAAACGGTATATTCCCCGGACTTATTCTTGACAGCGACGCCCAAGCGATCAGCATCTGGATCTGTACCAATTAAAATATCGGCTTCATTCTTTTTGCCCAGCTCGATCGCCATTGTAAATGCTTGATGTTCTTCTGGGTTTGGTGAATCAACCGTTGAAAACTCCGGATCTGGCTTTGCTTGTTTTTCCACAACGTCAACATCAGGGAAGTTCAATTGATTTAATCCTTTTAAAACCAAATCATAGGATGTTCCATGAAGTGGGGTAAAGACAATCTGTAAATCTTTTGCAGCCTTTTGCTCATCATCACTAAGTCTAGAAATCTGTTTCAGCTGCTGCAGATAGGCATTATCAATTTCGTCACCTAACCAATTTATTAGTTCTTTTTCTTCTAATTCGGCTCTTTCTATTACTGGCACGGTTAACTCATTTTCTGTCTGGTTAATAAAAGAAATAACTGCTTCGGCTTCTGCTGGTGTAATTTGTCCACCATCTTCATTGTAAACTTTGAAACCATTGTACTCTGGTGGGTTATGACTAGCAGTTATCATCACACCAGCGACCGCACCTAAATATCGGACAGCAAACGATAACAATGGAGTAGGATGCAAGGAATCGAATACATATGCCTTAATCCCATACGCACCAAGTACTTTAGCAGTTTCAATTGCCAATTCTTGTGACATATACCTGGAATCATAAGATACCGCAACACCACGATCATTCACGTTGACACAGTTAGCCTTTAAATAATTTGCTAATCCATTAACAGCTTTGCGTACTGTGTAAATATTCATCCGATTAGTTCCAGGACCTAATATGCCACGCATACCACCCGTTCCAAATGTTAGCTCCTTATAAAAAGCATCTTCCAATGCATCAGTATCGTTTTTCAAGCAAGCTAAATCGTTTCTTAATGACGGATCAAGATTTTCAAACGTTTCCCATCTATTATAAACTTTCTCCCAAATTTCCATCACATGTATCCCCTTATCCCGCCTTATCAGACAGTAATCCCCTCCTCTCAAACTTTTGAAAAACGAAGCGGATAAGAGAGGTTAACTGTCTACAAAGGACTAATTCGTTCAACTATAATATGCTCAAATTCTAGCACACTTTTACAACGAATTCTATTTGAAATCGCTGAATGATGTTTAATCTATGTTTCTTTCGTAAAAACTAGCAAAGAATCCTTCCTATTATGGAAGATTATCGTTAAAATAGTAATAATAACAAAGAAAGTTGGGATGGTATTGTACGGTAAACGCTGGTTCCAAGCATTGGTCGTTTTCATTTTGATTTTTCTATTAATCTTGTTAATTTCCGCCACGGACTTTATTTTTGATCCCGTTTTTAAATATATGGCGGCGGTTGCCTTCCCAATTGTCGGTGCGGGTGTCCTTTTTTATTTAACAAAACCAATCATGCATTTGCTGGAAAAGTATAAGGTACCTCGTGTCTTGGCCATTTTTATTGTTTTCATCCTATTAATCCTTATCGTTTATCTGATTGTTATTTATATTGTACCGATTGCCCAAAAGCAGTTTTCCAATTTAATTGACAATATACCGGAAATGGTTACTGGTATTCAAAATGTAATTACATACTGGCAATCGAATCAGGACATGATCCCTGCAGACATTAACGATACGATTAATCATGTAACATCTAATTTACAGTCATATATTGAAGGAGCAATGTCATTTATCTTTGGCTTTATCAGTCAGGTGATTGGTTTTGTCTTCTCCTTGGTACTGGTGCCTTTCTTTTTATTTTTCATGCTTAAAGATGGTGATAAATTCGTCCCCTTTATGACGCAAATTTTTAACCAGAAAAAAGCAGCGAATATTCGCAGTTTGATGCATAAGATTGATGAAGCGCTAGCGTCCTACATCCAAGGTCAGTTGATTGTCAGCTTCTGTATTGGCGTATTGCTATTCATTGGCTATTTAATTATCGGCTTAAAATATGCATTAACACTTGCACTATTTGGCATGCTGATGTGTGTTATCCCATTTATCGGACCATTTATTTCCGTAGTCCCTGCGATGATTGTTGGCTTTTTCCAAGATCCAATGATGGCTGTCTGGGTTGCAATCGTGATGATAGTCGCACAACAGCTGGAAGGTAATTTCATTTCTCCCAATATTATGGGACGTGCACTCAAACTTCACCCATTAACGATTATTACCTTAATACTTGCCGCAGGGAGTATTGCGGGCTTCTTAGGTATCCTATTCGCTGTACCATTCTATGCAGTGGTCAAAACGATTATTGTCCATTTTTATAAAACCTATCAAAATTCAAAAGAAGATAAGGAAGACGCGTTAATCTAAGAGCAAACAGTACATTGTTTGCTCTATTTTTTTCAGTAAAATTATCAAAATGGACGAACATTTCTGTACCTTTTTCTACCTATTGAATAAAAATTTAGAAAGGAATATTATGATATATGAAACAAAAGACCTACTACTAAATCCAATAAGTGCACAGTGTTCCGTATATATTGTGCGCAATCACACTAGTTCTTTTTTACCACAAACCCTTAGAAAGGAGATAAAAGGGTATCTTAGTTAAATTACTACATAGAAAAGAGAGAGCGCTGTGAATAAAAATATACCGAACAACCAGAAGAGGAAAGTTCGCCAAGGTAGTTTTCTAAACAGAACACTTCGTCGGCAAATTCTAATTCCGTTTCTTATTCTCATTATATTTACTGGTGGTGTTGTGGCGTTTGTAAGTTATGAATTTAGCGTGAAAACAACTTCTGACGAGCTTACCCAAAATGTGGAAAGTCAAATGGAAAGTATGAACGACTCATTTGAACTGTTTTTTTCCAATATGGATAGTAAATTAGACCGGTTTACATCATATGATTTACTAACAAACTATAAACCTGAAAGCAAAGATCAATTACTCCAATATTTACAGGAGACCGGTGATGCCAACTCTACCATTTCAACAATTTATACCGGGATTGAAGCAACCGGAGAAATGATTGATTATCCTGATGGGGATTTGGGCGATGATTATGATCCTAGGGAAAGACCCTGGTATCAAAAGGCCGTTGAAGCCGATGGCAAGACAATTTGGACAGAACCATATACAGATAAAACTACTGGAAAAACGATTGTAAGTACGGCACGGGCTTTTTATAACGAAGATAAACTTGTCGGTGTTATGTCGATCGATGTTTTTGTTGACACGATCCTTGACATGATTAATAACATTGAGATCGGTGAAACCGGCTATGCAGTTGTGTTTGATAAAGCAGGTAAATATATTGCCCATCCAGACAAAGACTACATTGGTTCAGATGAATCCGAAAAAGATTATTATCAAAAGATCGTCAATACTGGTGATAAAGGGATCGTTCACTATCAATTTGAAGGTGAAGATAAAATTATGGGGTTTGTTAAGAACCCAACAACTGGATGGCTCCTTGGTGGTACCGTCTATGAGAATGACATACAAAACCAAGCGCAATCTATTATTATCCCGATTTCAATTGCTCTAGGGATAGCCTTGATTATCGCGATAGGTATCTCCCTTGTTATAACAAGAAAATTAACAACGCCGATTAAGAAACTTCAAACGACAATGAAAGAAGTTGAAAATGGCAATTTGATAGCTGAAATAGACAATACACGAGTAGACGAAATTGGCCAACTATCCGTAAGTTTTCAAAATATGTTAACACAAATGCGTGAAATGATGAAAAAGATTGCTAACATCTCATTCCATGTTTCTGAAGCTTCCCAGACACTCGTAGCAAGTGCAGAAGAAAACACAGCATCTTCAAACGAGGTTGCTACAACAATGGAGCAGATTGCCTCCGGGGCAGCTAATGAATCAGAACTAATGGAACAAAACGAAACAGCAACAGATCGTTTATCTGAAATGATTAGCCAAATCGAAGCGCAAAACAGAAGTGTGCATGAAGAGGCCAAGGCGATGACAAAAATTTCGGAAGAAGGCGCAACAACGGTTGAAGAACTTCGTAAACAGTCAGATCAAACAAGTAAAATGACAGATGAAGTGGTTAACGCCATTCATACGCTTGATGAAAAGTCTACTAATGTCAGCGAAATAGTTAATAAGATTTCGGATATTTCCAATCAGACGAATTTATTAGCATTGAATGCTGCAATAGAAGCTGCACGTGCTGGAGAAAGTGGACGCGGGTTTGCCGTTGTGGCAGATGAAGTGCGGAAACTCGCGGAGCAATCGGAAAGTGCACTTGGGGATATTTCTGAATTGATTACGGAAATGCAAGATGAAACAAAACGAACGGTTACACTAATAAATGAAACAAGCGATGTCATTCAATCACAATCACAATCCGTTAACGATACCGGAGACGCGTTTGCTAGTATTACAGCAACAATTAAAACGAACAACGAAATGATCAGCAAGGTTATAGGTCTAATGGATGACATATCCCAGCAAGAGAAGGTGCTTTCTGAAAACACTAGAAATATTGCCTCCATAAGTCAAGAAACCGCTGCAGGAACAGAGGAAGTATCAGCCTCCATCGAAGAACAAACTGCATCAATGGAGCAATTAAATAATTTGGCTGGTGAATTAGAAGACTATTCTGTTCAAATGCATGAACAAATTGATCAATTCACCATTGATAATACAGAAATAGAAGAAAAATAGAATAATAATACGGGAACCGAGCGACTTTATCTCGGTTCCCTCTATGTTACAACATACATTTATTTTTAAATGGTATACTTTAGTAGGATTACAAATATAACTCTACCCTGGTTAATACATAATGAAGGAGCTTAACCCAAATGAACAACATCGCACTAATTAAGGAAGCAAATGTTTTACGCGATGGAATTGTATCTGTACTACAAGAAAGGCTATCGAATTATACGATAATGACCTACAATTCCATAAACTATTCATTACTTTTTCAAGAGGAACACCTGGCAGATTTACTAATTATTGACATAAACACGGATGTCGATACCGATAAACTAATTGAATATTATTCAGAACACCATAAAAAGGTAATAATCTGGACATCAACATTGGATAATGTTCAACTAGCAGATTTTTTTAAACTAGGGTTAGATGGTTATTTTTACAACGGAATGGAAACAACCGAAATACTTTTTGCAATTGAAACAATAATGGATGGAAAACAATATATTCATACTAAACTTAGCCCAATTCTACTTCATAACTACGTAAGATTAAGCCATAAAAAAATAGAACGACCTATTGGTATCCTTTCAGAGCGCGAATGGGAGGTTCTGGAACAGATCGTTCAAGGAAACAGTAACTGTGACATAGGTGAAAACCTCTTTATTTCTACGACCACCGTAAACAATCACGTAAGATCGATTTTAAAAAAGCTACAAGTAAAGGATAGAACAAGCGCAGCATTATTAGCAGTCACAAACAATTGGTGTGTTTGTGAGTCTTCCAGAACATTCCTCAAAGCAAAATAAGCTTTTAATAAAATAACCACAAAAGGATTATATGCACCTTTTGTGGTCTGTAATTACATGTAGCTTCTGATCGGTTTTGGTTTACCTAAATAAAAGCCCTGTCCAAATGGTACACCCATTGCTTTTGCTGTCAGCAAATCTTCTTTACATTCAAACCCTTCTAAAACGATCGTGATCTCTCCTCCAAAAAGCTGAAGCATCAATTTAATAAACTTTTGCTTTTTCGGTGAAGTAGCTAAATCTCTTGTGAAATACCGGTCAATTTTAGCAATATTAGGTTCCAGTTCTAAAACCGTCTTTAAACTGGATTCCCCCTTTCCAATGTCATCAATCGCAATGACAAATCCTTGTCTTTTCAATTCCATTATCGCCCGATTAAGGACAGCCAAATCCGGCATCTTTTCTGCTTCATTTATTTCAAATACAATTGAATCTGGTGAAATATTAACCTCTGATTTTAGCTGTTGTAACTGGTAATGAAAGTCTGGTGAAATTAATGTAGAAGGAAATATATTGATAAACAAGTGTAATCCTTCTAGATGTGCTGCCTCTTTGTTAAACGTTGTAAGTGCCTTATGTATAGATTTCATATCTAAATCGAATAATTGATCTTGTTCTTTTGCGTAGTTAAATAGAAATTCCGGATTAGGGAATTGCTCTGAGCGCAATAATACCTCATACCCATAAACCTTAGCATCAGACAAATCCATAATAGGCTGAATGACATGATAAAAATCTGTCTCCTTTTCAGGTAAAGCCAAATTTGTGCTCCCCATCTTAACAGTCTCCTTCTTTTGTTGTTATAGCTTCTTTAACATACTTGACCAATATTCAAATCGTTCATATGTATTACTGTTCCGTTTCGTTGTTATTTTAGGCCGCGGTTACAATAGTGAGCATTCCCTTATCATCATCATCGAATGTAATACTGACAGCTCACTCAACAGTGAGCTGTCAGTATTAGCCTATCCAATTAAATCTTAAATTGACGGACTAAACCGTTTAATTCTTCCGCTAACTTGGCAAGCTGTTCAGAGCTTCCTGAGACTTCTTCCATTGAACTACTTGTTTGTTGCGATGAAGCAGAAGTTTGTTCGACACCTGCAGCTGATTCCTCTGAAATCGATGCTATTTCCTCAATCGAACTATTCATCTTTTGACTGCTTCCGGCTACACTAGATAGGTTATCAGAAATCGCATTTATACCATTTGCCATTTCACCGATCGCTTTGCTTATTTTACTAAACGTTTCACCTGTTGTTTCTATTTGATTTGTTCCTTTTTCAACCTCTTGATAGCCGTTTTGTAAGGAGTCTGTTACTGTACTTGTTTCTGTTTGAATGCTTGTTACAATTCCGGTAATGTCCGTTACAGAATCAGAAACTTGTTCTGCAAGCTTCCTTACTTCATCCGCAACCACCGCAAAGCCCTTTCCTTGCTCCCCAGCTCTAGCCGCTTCAATTGCTGCATTTAGGGCTAGGAGGTTTGTTTGGTCAGCGATATCCTTAATTACAGAAACAAGCTTAGAAATCTCTTGGGACTTGGTATCTAATCCTTGTACTTTTCGTACTGCATCTTGCACGATTTGATCAATTTTGGCCATTTGTTCGTTGGAAGACTGCATTAACTGGCTTCCTTCATTGGTCATTCCTAATACATCATGTGATGATTGTTTAATATGTTCACCTTTCGTGTTAGTTTCTTGTATTTTAGTTGTAAAGGATCCCATAACTGAAGCAAGTTCACTCGCACTATTGGCTTGTGTTTCTGAACCTGATGCTAATTCTTGCATGGTAGTTGCAATTTGTTCAGAACCTGCTTTTACCTCGTTTGCTGATTGAGTTAATTCTTCACTTTGACTGCTGACAGTTTCCGAAACTTTAGATACTTGCTGAATAACGTTTCTAAGATTGGTACTCATCGTATTAACCGATTCAGCAAGACGGCCAATTTCGTCCTTTCCATCATAGTCAATCATTTCTACTGATAGATCTCCATCAGCAATTTTATTACTTACACCCACTACCTTGTTTAAATTACGTGAAACAATGCGGCTGATAAAGAAAACGAGCACCCCACCAATAACGATCGATGCAACCATGGACACAAGTTGTACAATTAGAGTCATGCTTTGACTATCTTCTGTTTGAGTAATTGCTGCATTACGCTCCTCATTAACGGTAGTACGCAACTGCTCCAATAAATCGACTGTTTCTGCCCGCAATTCATTAACTTGAGAGATATAATCAGTTGCTGACCGCATATTCCCGTTACTTACTGCATTCACAATGTTCTCTGTAAATAGATCATTCATTTCTTTATCATTGGCCACAATCTGATCAAACAGTTCCAACTGATCTTCTGATTCCATCCTTTTTCGTATTTCTGCTTCATTTGAATTGAATTCCTTACGACGTTCCTCATACTCGTCAATCAACTTGGAATCTTCCTCTTGAAGGTAACTAACAACTCGGATACTTTTGGAGCGTGTCAATGATCCCATTTGCGTGATCAAGATTTGACTGTCACCCTTACGTTCCATCTCATCAACATTATCACCAATTTCATTAACCAACACCGTACTAACTGCCGTTGATACGCCAAATAAGATAAATACCAATGTTAATATCGATCCATATTTCTTACCAATATTAAGGTTCTTAAATTTCAGCTTCTTGAACATATCTATTTGCTCCTTTTGAAAAAATCCCCGTAAAATTCATCAGGCTAATACTTTTTCTACTGCTTCCTGAATTCTATCTTGCGTAAATGGTTTAACAATAAAATCTTTTGCTCCTGCCTGAATAGCCTCAACAACCATACCCTGTTGCCCCATTGCTGAGCACATAATAACCTTGACATTAGAATTTAATTTTTTTATTTCTTTCACCGACTCAACACCATTCATCTCAGGCATCGTAATATCCATTGTAATTAAATCTGGTTCCAAGTCTTGAAATTTTTCAATTGCATCTTTGCCATTTTCAGCCTCACCAACAACTTCATGGCCAAGCTTTGTTAATATATCTTTTAATTGCATTCGCATAAAGGCAGCATCATCTGTTATTAATACTCTCGCCATGGCTTATTGCCTCCTATGTATTATTCTTCTATTACCTGTTGGACTTCTTTAATTTCATCTATATTTAATACTCGCTCTAAGTCTAGTAATAGCAAGAGTTCGCTATCAAGCTTGGCTACACCATGTAAATATGCTTCCTTTACACCACCGATGAGCTTCGGTGCAGCTTCTATTGCCTGTGGATCAATATCGATCACATCTGTTGCAGCGTCAACAATTAACCCGACCTTTACGGTATCAATACTTACGATCAGAATCTTAGGTTCATCCACCTTACGATTCGTATCTTCCAGTTGTAACCGTTCCTTCAAGTCGATAATAGGTATTATTTCTCCATGTAAATTGATAATCCCTTTAATGAAATCAGACGTCTTTGGTACTTCTGTAACATGTTGCAGTCGTTCGATTGACACAACCTGTTGAATATTAGCGCAATACCGCTGCTCCCTTAACCGAAAGACAATAACCTTTAACGAATCTTCCATCTTAACGCTCCTCCCACCTATTTTATTAGTGCATTCGGATCAATAATTAATGCTACTCGTCCATCTCCTAAAATCGTTGCCCCCGAAATGGCATAAACATTTTGTAAGTAGTTTCCTAGTGATTTTAAAACGATTTCCTTCTGACCAATCATGGAATCTACTAATAGACCCGTCAACTTATCTCCTTTTTTGACAACGACAACAGCATTTTGTTGCTCATCCATACTCTCGTGATCAGCTGGAACATGGAATATTCTCGTTAAGGAAACAAGCGGGATCACTTCCCCTCTGAAATCCATAACCTGCTGACCGTGTGCATACATTACCTGACCATCCTGCAATATTACAGTTTCAATAATCGAAGAAAGTGGGATAGCATATGTTTCACTTTGAACATTAACGAGTAAAGTCGACAAAATAGACAGGGTCAGTGGTAACTGAATGGAAAATTTACTCCCTTTGTCTTTTTCTGACTGAATGGAAATTGTCCCGCCCAATGATTCTATCTTATTTTTAACAACATCCAGCCCAACACCACGACCAGAAATGTCAGAGATTTCATCTGCTGTACTAAAACCAGAAGACATAATAAACCGGTAAGCCTCTTCATCTGTCAGTGCTTTTGCCTGTTCAGCAGTAACTAGCCCATTGTCAATTGCTTTCGCTAATACTTTTTCACGATTAATCCCTGCCCCATCATCCTCTATTTCAATGAACACATGATTACCGCTTTGAAATGCGCGTAAAACCAGTTTACCTTCTTCTTTTTTACCAACCTTTTGTCGATCTTGCGGTGTTTCAACCCCATGATCAATTGAATTACGAATCAAATGAACCAAGGGATCTCCTATTTCATCGATCACCGTTCGATCGAGTTCGGTTTCTGCTCCAATAATCTCCAGGTTAACCTTTTTATCCAAATCTTTAGCAAGCCCTCTAACCATCCTGGGAAAACGATTAAACACTTGTTCAACGGGAACCATTCTCATGGTTAAGATCAAGTTTTGCATGTCCTCAGAGACTCTTGACATGTGCTCAACTGTGTCCTGTAGATCGTTGTGGTCTATCTTCGTAGAGATGTCTTCCAATCTACCACGATCAATTACTACTTCTTCAAACAAATTCATCAGATCATCGATTCTGTCAATATTTACACGAATTGTCTTTTGACCTGGTTTGTTATGGGACTTTGCGGATTTAGTTATCTTTTCCTCTTCCTCCTGTTTATTTTCTTTTGGCTTATTAGGAGTCTCTTTACTTTCAGTAGGTAAAAGTGATAACTCCACTCGTTGAATCTCGGAAACTTTGTAAATCATTGCTTGAATTTCTTCTTTTGACATAGTTGAAAGAAGGATAACCGAAACGTCCTGTTCAAATTTCTCTTCCTCTATATCTTCAACTGGGGGGATTGATTTAATCACTTCACCACTATTTTCCAAGACATCAAAAACCATATACATACGAGCAGCTTTTAACATACAGTCCTCTGTTAATGAGATGGTTACCTGAAACGCATTAAATCCTTGCTCTTTTGCTTGATCGACAACCGTCATCTGGTATTCATCTAAATCAAAACTGACTTGCTCTGTTACAGCTTGCGTACTAGGGGTAACAGTAGTTTGTCCTTTTTCAAATTGCTCTAATTGACTTATAAGAGTTGACACATCTTTCTTGCCATCCTCTCCTTCACTGATTGCGTCAACCATTTCTTCTAAATACTCTGTCGCCTCAAAAAGAATATCAATTAATTCAGAAGTTACTTCTAGTTGGTTGTTTCTAATTTGATCTAGTACGTTTTCAGTCTGGTGTGTTAAAGAAGCAATATCATCAAATCCCATAGTTGCAGCCATTCCCTTTAATGTATGGGCAGAGCGAAATATTTCACTTACAATAGAAAGATCGTGGGGCTGTTTTTCTAATTCAAGAAGATTATCATTCACGGCCTGCAAATGCTCACGACTTTCATCTAAAAACATAGTTATGTATTGATTGGTATCCAACAGTAGACCTTCTTTCTATTTCATTAATCAAGTAACAAATAAAGATCCATATCCCCAACTTTCTCAAACATCACTGTCACTTTAAGGGCCCTTTTATGTCCTGATAAAGTCATCGTCCCTTCAATAATCGTTGGTGATGTGATATCAGTATGAAGATCCTTTTCGACAATGTTTGTTGACATGCCTCCTGCAATCATGTTCCCTAATTCACCACTAAAAGATGAAAGCATTTCCCCTTCCAGTGGCATTCCGAACATTACTTCACCAATCGCGCCGAAAATACTTGTGTTTCCTGACAAAACCAACTTTCCCTTTACATCGCCAGTAATACCAATTAAGACCCCATATTGAAGATGTAAGTCTTGTTTCAATAAGTTTGGTTGCTTTATCTCATGTGCTAGTGGTACTACATTACGCAATGATGACAGCGTTCCGTTCAGCAGTTCTGTTACAGCTTTAGCGTTTCCTACCATCGTATCAGCCAAAATGACACTCCTTTTTTGGTTTGTGTATATCAATAAAGTGTAAAAAAAGAGCTATTCTAGGTCTTAGAATAGCCAAATAGATTTATTAAAAAATCATAGATTGGTAGCCAGGCGATCGTTGATAGATATTCATCTTTAGACCCTAGACTTTGCGTCCTACTCTTTCGAATAGTTTGCCTTTGCTGTATATGACTTTATTACTAGTTCTAAAGTAATGATAAAATAACTTACGACAAAATTCAACAAATTTCTACATTTGGTAAAAAATTTATTGTTTACCATTATGATCCCCATCATTTAACTCTAAGTCGTGATTTGGCAATATAAGGACTTCTACTCTCCTATTCTTTGCTCTATTCTCATTACTTGTATTGGGGACAATTGGCTGATACTCACCAAACCCCTTTGCACTAAACCGCTCGGGGTCTAGTTTGTCATTTTGCAGTAACAGTTTCATATAATTCACAGCCCGCATGACACTTAATTCCCAATTGGATCCATAGTCACTAGTTCTAATCGGGCGATCATCCGTATGTCCACTTACAACAATCTGGTGTGGTGGATCCGTATATAAAAAGTTTGAGACTTCTTTTGCAATCCGCTTCCCATCAGCATTTACGCTGGAACTGCCAGAATCAAAGGTGACATCATTTACGATCGTAATTAATAACCCATCGTCTGTTAGTTTTGCTCCTAATGATTTAGCGAGGTCATTATTTGTTATGTATGCATTAATTTTATTTCTTAATTTCTCTAATTGCTCTCGTTCTTGTGTTTGTTCCTTCTCATTGCCAGTTTCCTCTTCATCTTCATCCGTTTCAACGGGTGCACCTTCAGAATCAGTCGGTCCGGAACCTTTCTCCATGAACCCATCACCACCAGAAAATTCACTTTTAAAAACCTGTGAAAGCTGTTCATATTTTTGTGCATCGATGTTACTCATGGCAAATAGCACAATAAACAATGCAAATAAAAGTGTTAGTAAATCAGAATAAGGTAATAACCATGACTCATCAACTTTATGCTCTTCACGCTGTTTCTTCCGTCGCATAGTCATCCTCCTGGTTGAGCTTTACCAACTCTTTCTGAGATAGATAAGAACTTAACTTATCTTTTACTACTTGGGCAGATTCGCCATTGGTGATGGACAAAATCCCTTCTATCATGATTTGTTTTAGCTTTACCTCATCTTTAGACTTCTCCCTTAGCTTATTTGCAAAAGGATGCCATAAAACATAACCTGAAAAAATCCCAAACAATGTCGCAACAAATGCAGCCGAAATGGCATGACCTAAAACATCAATATCATTTAAATTACCAAGAGCAGCTATTAAACCTATAACGGCACCTAACACTCCTAATGTTGGTGCATATGTACCGGCTTGGGAAAATACTTGAATGCCTTTTTGATGTCTTTCTTCCATTGCATCAATTTTCTCCAACATTACATCGCGAATAAAATCAGGTGACTTCCCATCAACCACTAATTGTAAGCCTGAAGCTAAAAATGGATCACTAACTTGGTCAATTTCACTTTCTAACGACAATACACCTTCTCTTCTTGTAAGATCCGCCCAATTTGTAAACGTACCTATTATTTCATGAATTGTTTTGCCATGCTTATCCTCAGTAAACAATATCTTAAACAGTGCTGGTACTTGTTTAATTGTACTCATTGGAAAAGCAATACATACAGATGCAGCAGTACCTACAAAAATAATCAATAGTGCGCCTGGATTGACTAATGCTACAGGGCTAACCCCTTTTAACACCATCCCTACTCCTATGGCTATAAAGCCCAATATGAGACCAATAAATGAAGTCTTGTCCACGTCTCCAACCTCCTTAGTTTTTAAGTAAATACCTATACCACCTATACCCTCAATCCATTCGACAAACAGCAAATGGCTATTCTTAAGAAAAGAATAGCCACATCGTTTCATATGAATTCAACCATAATAGTAGATTGTTAAACTCCAAACTTCATGGTGCAGCTCTTAACATAGATGTTCTTGCTGAAGATATAGTAATATAGTTCTTTTGTAATAGTACTATATTACTTGTAATAGTAAACAAAATTACTGCATAAATCAATCATGGTATTCAAAAAAAGTTAGATGATTTTTTTAAACAACCAGATACTTTCTTGCATCATGAAAATCCGCTACAATAGAAGCTAGGAGTGATAAACATGACGAAAAAGGACATTGAAGCTAAGTTAGCAGAATTAAAATCGGATTATGCTCGCATTCAGGGTGATGCAGAGAAATTAACCTCATTTGGTGGAAATACAACTACAGCAGAGAAGAAACTCATCGAATTAGAAGAAGAAATGGCAGAACTAAACCGCAAACTAGATGAGGCAGAATAACAAAACAGTGCAGACCACTTTAATATGGTCTGCACTGTTTTTATTTTCCATTTCCGTTATTCCCATTGTTACGGCGATTTTCTAATTTGGCTTGGATTTTTTTATCCTGTGGTGCAAGACTGACGACGATATCCCCGATTTCAGGTGTTGTTTTCATCTCTTCTGAATAAAAGATAATTTTCCCTGACGGTTTAATGTAATACAACAAGACAGCCGCTTCGTCCCGCTCTGCTTTATATTGTTTATAATTATACTGATCCGTTAAGGTTGTTTGTCTAAATACATAGCCAGCCCGTATATTTTGATTTAAATCTTCAGTTGAAACTTCCTCACCAAACAAAATACGTCCACCGATTTTATCAACAATATCGTTTGTTTCACTATCGATTTGCTTATACGGACTCATTTTATAGACATTCGTTCGACCGTATTCCGGCATAAATGTTGTACAAACAAGTGAATTGTATGAATGATAATCAGTTGCCGCGATTAGATATTCATATGGTGTCGTATCTAAGTGGTACTCCGTTTGCTCTGAAAGCATTTCCCCGTGATAAAAAGGGATTCCCGCTTCTCTAGCTTTCCGGAGTTTCTCCCAGGACGAGTCAACAACAATGACAGGATCTTTCGCCTTTATGAGTGATTTAGCTAATTCGACGGTAAATGTATTACTACCAACAATTATTGTACCAGGTCTTCCTTCCATAGATAGATGAAGTTTTTTAGCCAGCCAACTGATCGAGAATCCATGGGCAACAACAGTGAAAAAGACAAGCCCGAACGTTAATGTGGTAATAATGGCTGCATCTTCATAGCCAGCGTCACCTAAAATTGCTGCAAAATAACTGGATACTGTTAATGCAACAATTCCTCTTGGTGCAATCCAACCAACTAGCAACTTTTCATTAAGCGCCAAGTCTGTGCCAATTGTTGATAAGAAAATCGACAATGGCCGCACTAAGAACATCATTAACAATACATATCCAATGATCCGTGGTTCAAAGATGTGCAGGATCGTGTCCATGTTTAAGGAGGCCGTCAACATAATAAAGATTGCGGAAATCAGCAATATGGACATATTTTCCTTGAAGTGGCGCATGTCTGCAACCGAACTAATTCCCATATTTGCTAGCGTCATCCCCATTGCAGTAACAGCGAGTAGTCCCGTTTCATGTGTGACTTCATCTGCTATGGTAAAGCACATAATGACAACGATAAAAACTGCTGGTGACTTTAAAAACTCTGGAATATTCCCTGTTTCAAACATCCAGCCAATTCCTCGACCACATGCCCAGCCAAGAATTGCTGCAAAAATAGATGCAGCAAAAAAGAGCAGTAGCGATGTACCATCTGGATTACTGGAAGTCAAATAGGAAATAATCTCAAAAGCAAATACCGCAAGCAATGCACCAATGGGATCAACAATAATTCCTTCCCATTTCAAAATTTTTGCTGGTCGTGGTTTTAATTTGGACTGACGTAACAATGGTAAAATCACGGTAGGTCCAGTAACAATAAATAAACCACCGATGACAAAAGCAACTGCCCATGACAATCCTGCTATATAATGTGCAGTTAGTGATCCTAAGATCCAGGCAATAAATGCTCCAATTGTTGAAATACGAAATACGGGGCGACCAAGTCCACGCAATTCTTTAAAATTCAAATTCAAGCTACCCTCAAATAGGATGATAGCTACTGCAACCGTAATAATCGGTTTATATAAAGTTCCAAAGTCCTCCTGGGGATTCATAATGCCGAATATTGGTCCTACAATTAAACCGGCAACAGACATAACAACAATAGCCGGCATACGATAACGCCATGCTAGCCATTGTGAACCAATCCCCAAGAAGCCTATTAACATAATTTCAAATAAAACAGATGGAAACATATCATACCCCCATTTTCCTTTTTTATATAAGGTCATTTTAAATGCGGATAGATATAAAGTAAACAATTTTAATCGCTATTTTTTAGAAAAGATTAGCAAGTTATGCAGAATAATGTCACATAAATGTCGAAATTATTCGATTGATTGCATTGACAGGCGCTTGCACCAGCTGTTAATATTATTTTGCTTCAAACATTTCGAAATATTTTTCAATCAAATTATCTGATAATATTGAAAATAAAGGGTTTACCTTTTGGCTTAACAACCTATTAGACATCATTTCAGGAGGGCTTCATCATCATGAATAAAGATACCGTTATTATCGGGTTTATGCTTTTTGCATTATTCTTTGGTGCTGGTAACTTAATCTATCCACCGACTTTAGGGATCGATTCTGGCACATCTTACTGGGCAGCAATTAGTGGTTTTGTTATTACTGGAGTTGGCTTACCCATTTTAGCTGTTACAGCAATATCATTTGTAAAAAATGATGCGCGTGAATTAGCGGACCGTGTTCATCCATTATTTGGACTTGTTTTTACCTCGGTAGTTTATTTAGCAATTGGTCCATTTTTCGGTATTCCACGTGCTGCAACTGTAGCATATGAGATGAGTGTGGAACCATTCACAACTGGAGCACTTGCACTTTTTATTTTTACGACAATCTTTTTCCTTTTGGTTTATTTAGTAAGTTTAAATCCATCCAAAATGGTCGATCGGATCGGTCAATTTCTAACACCAATATTATTAATTGCGATTGTCGCATTGAGTGTTGGAGGATTCTTACTGTTGGATCATCCACTTGAAGGTCCAATTGATAAATACGCAAGTTCACCGTTTTTCTCAGGTTTTGTCGAAGGATATCTGACAATGGATGCAATTGCTGCATTGGCATTTGGTATTATCGTGGTAAATGCATTTAAGGATCGCGGTGTCACAACCCAAAACGGACTCGTTAAATCGACACTAAAAGCGGGAATGATTACTGGAATCGGGCTCATTGCCGTATATGGATCAATCGGCTGGATCGGCGCAAAGTTAGCGTCAACTGGTAGCTATGACAATGGTGGCGATATATTATCCAGTGCTGCCAATATCATGTTTGGTAGTTTCGGTGCATTACTACTTGGCGTTATTGTTAGCCTTGCCTGCTTCACCACGTCTGTCGGATTAATTGTTGCATGTGGACAGTTTTTTGCCAAAGTAACAAGGCTAAGCTATAAATCAATCATCCTTATCGTTACAATTGCAAGTTATCTAATTGCAAACCAAGGATTAAATACGATTATCAGCTATTCTGTTCCCGTTCTTACTTTTATTTATCCAATCGCAATCGTCCTTATATTGTTGACGTTTATGCAAGGCTTATTTAATGGATCAAAAGCAGTTTACCGTGGTGCAATATTATTAACCGCGATCACGAGTTTATATGATGGATTGATTGCATATGGTTTTGAATTAAACGCGATTACACCACTAATGGAAAAGCTCCCATTTTTCTCTGTTGGATTAGGCTGGGTCGTTCCTGCCATAATCGGCGGATTAATCGGGTTACTTTTTCGAAAACAACCAGAACCAAGTTACACACATTAAGAGCTGACATCATCGTCAGCTCTTTTTTTAAAGCTCTTCCTGTTGCTTTTTATATTTCGTAGTTGATAGAAAATG
>NZ_JBSVKG010000033.1:0-37271 GCF_054048505.1 Virgibacillus sp. FSP13
TCACACCTGTTCCCATGCCGAACACAGTAGTTAAGCTCTCCAGCGCCGATGGTAGTTGGGGCATTGCCCCTGCAAGAGTAGGACGCCGCCAGGCACTAAATAAAGAGCCAGAGTACGATGATGAATCGTATTCTGGCTCTTTTCGTGTATTCATCTATTTCTTAAGGAATGCGTTGAACATAGCTTTATGGAATAAAAGGAAACACCTAACCGAATTCAAAAGCAAAGATCATATATAAGCCAATCTTTGCTCTTGAAACCCTAATTAAACTTGAAAATAAGAAGCCATTTCTTCATTAGATAAATAAATACCAATGAAAAAGGTTCCAAAAATAGCGTATTTAGCACTAACTTCATCAAATCTAGTATCATAAATTAATTTTTTGAACTTAAGAACATCATCACAGAATAATGATACTCCCCATTCATAATCATCAAATCCAATAGAACCAGTAACGATCCGCTTTACATCATCGGTATAATGTTTACTAGTTGCAATGTGCTCGAACATCATACGACCGCGTTCCTCTTTTGAAAGTGTAAACCAGTTTGTTGATTCGCCACACTGTTTACTCATTGGATAAAAACAGATATATTCGGTTTTAGGAATAGTCGGAAATAATTTTGCGCGCATAACTGGATCTTTATATGGATCAGTTTCCCGCTTTGTATATGTGCTTTTTTCAATAATGGAAACATATGAAAAGGCTGGGACCGTGTAATGTGCTAGTGTTGTTTTATTGAATTGGTTTTCTAATTTGTTTAGATCTTTCATTGTTGGACGGAGTAGCATAAACATAATGTCAGCTTTTTGGCCAACGATTGAATAAACTGCATGACTACCTTGTTTATCATCTTCTATTTGTTGCCAGTCTTTAAGTAAGGCATTAAATTCGTCTAATGCTGATTTTCTCTCTGTTTCCGTTGCTTGTTGCTATTTTTCCCAGTTAATTGTTCAAAAATCATGTAGGGCAAACCATCCATCGAATGTTTCTACCGTTTTTTCCATCATAATCACTCCTATGAAACGTTTATTTTTCAATTGTTATGATAGGACTTATTGTAAGCAAGTTCTGTGACAACAATCACAAGTTGTCGGTTTCAGTTGTGAAGTTTTTGTGATAAAAATGATTGTATAAATGAAAAGCTGTTCTTAAATTAGTCTCAGAACAGCTTTTCTCTAATGAATTTGTTTTTTTGAAGGTTGGTATTTACCTGGTACAGCTCGTGTTGTTATTGCTAGGCGATTCCAACTGTTAATTGTGTTGATCGCATAAACTAAGTCAACGAAATCCTTTTCATCAAAATGTTCGCGTACATCATTATATAATTCATCCGTCACGTGATTCGTGGAAATTTGTGTAATTGCTTCGGTTAATGCTAGTGCTGCGCGTTCTTTTTTCGTATAAAAGTCTGTTTCTCTCCAAGCATTTAATGCATATAGACGTTGTTCCGTCTCTCCATTAGCCCGTGCATCTTTTGTATGCATGTCTAAACAAAATGCACAGCCATTTATTTGTGAGGCACGTGTTTTGACAAGCTCAAGTAATGTTGAATCAAGATTTGTTGACTTCACATATTTCTCAAATTGCACCATTATTTTTGCAGCATCAGGGGCAATTGAGTAATAATCTAAACGTGATTCCATGGAAAATCCCTCCTAGACTTTTTATCCCTCCATTTAATTGTAGGACTTATAACTTATATATTGAAGTTTATTGCTTAAAAAAAGCGTGTCATTTTTGTGACACGCTTTACATGATTAACTCATTCCAAAGGGGCCTAGTTTTTGGCTGTTTTGACTATTTCCCTGACTGCTATTTGTGTTTCCGTTATTATTTCCACTGGCGCCCATCTGTGAAACAAACGGGACCATTTTTTCCATTGTTTGACCTAATCCCTGATTGTTTTTGGTCATCGAATAATAAGTTGCTGCTCCAACTCCAACTGAAGCGATTAAAGGTATCCACATTCCATTCTTTTGCATAGTCCCAATCCCCCTTGATTTTTGTCCCCAGACATTATTAGGTTGGCATTTGTAATATAAAAAATACAAGGAATGACATACCAAAAGTGGGATTACATCTGATAGGCTGCTTCATTTGCGGCATTTGTTCCGGCAAGCCTGCCAGTTACTAGTGCTGAAGTGATATTATACCCACCCGTATAACCATGAATGTCTAATATTTCTCCACAAAAATATAACCTGTCCATTATCTTTGATTGCATCGTTTTTGGTACAATTTCTTTAATGGATACGCCACCGCCAGTGACAAATGCTTTTTCAAGTGGTAAAGATCCATTGACATGAAAAGAAAAATGCTTCATGTCATAAATAATAGAACGAACGGTTTCTTTTGAAATGTTGGCTGTTTTTTCATCTTCATGTACACTATTTTTAGTAAGGATATAAATTAGTAATCGTTCAGGTATAATTCCTTTCAGCATATTTTTGACTGTTCTTTTCGGATGGTTATCCATATCCTCCCAGATTGTGTTAACCAATTGTTGTTCATTTTTGTCTGGTAAAACATCTAAGACCATTGGAACTTGTTCTCTACCTTTTCTAAGTTCTTTGACAACGAATTGTGAACAGCGCAAAACAGCGGGACCTGATACACCAAAATGGGTAAACAGCATGTCCATTTGGTGGGTGATAATTGGTTTTTGTTTCTTATTTAGTACGGTTAAAGCTACATCCCTTAACGAAAGACCTTGTAAAGATTTATTTCTAATGAATACCTCGTTTGAAGTTAGCGCGACTTCTGTCGGGTATAGATCGGTGATCGTGTGTCCAGCTTTTTTTGCCCATGCATATCCGTCACCTGTTGAACCGGTATGTGGTACAGCTTTTCCACCAACAGCGATTACGACCGATGTTGTTTCAATCTTATTATGGTCTGATAAAATAATGGTATGTTTTGTTTCATCGTAGTGGACAGCACTGACAGCTGTACTCATTCTGATATCAACATTTAGTTCGTAAAGTTTGTTTATTAATGCATTCACAACCGTTTTTGCTGAGTTCGAGGCTGGAAACATGCGGCCATGATCTTCTTCTTTTAGTTTTACACCCATATTTTCAAAAAAGTCGATGATGTCATAGTTATTGAAAACAGAAAACGGACTATATAAAAATTTTCCGTTCCCAGGGATGTGCTTAATTACTTCGTCTTGCGGAAGTTTATTTGTGACATTACAACGTCCACCGCCAGAAATTGCAAGTTTTTTTCCTAACTTTTTTCCTTTTTCAATTAACATCGTTTTGGCCCCATTCTCGGCTGCGGCGATCGAAGCCATTAATCCAGAAGGACCTCCACCAATTACAATTACATCATATGACAACTATCCTCATTCCTTTCTGAAATAGCTTATCATTTTTTAATTAAAATTCCTATTTTTTATGAGACGTGCGTTTAGTAAAGAAATAAACGAATATATATAGAAGGAAACTTTATCCTACGAAGCTTATCTGTGATAGAATAATTTAGGATAGAAATAATATGAAGACGCAGGTGAAATAATGTCGAACAATATCGTCAGGGGCACCATGTTACTTACGGGTGCAACATTTTTATCAAAGTTATTAGGAATGATTTATGTTATTCCTTTTAATGAAATAGTTGGAGACGAGGGTGGGGCACTGTTCCAATATGCTTATATTCCGTATAATATTCTAATTAGTGTTTCTACAGTCGGCGTACCTTTAGCCGTTTCCAAATTTGTTTCAAAATATAATTCATTAGATGATTACCAAACAGGAATGCGCATGTTTCGTGCTGGCATATCTCTAATGGCTGTTACCGGATTTATTGCCTTCTTAGCACTATTTTTTGGAGCTGATTTGCTGGCACCTTGGATTATAACGGATGACGATTTAGCAAACTCTGTTGAGGATGTGGCGTCTGTCATTCGCATGGTTAGTTTTGCTTTATTGCTCATACCGGCTATGAGTATTGTTAGAGGATTTTTTCAAGGGTATGAATCAATGGGACCTACAGCTGTTTCCCAAGTGATTGAACAAATTGTCCGGATTGTGTTCTTGCTCGTATCTGTTTTTATTGTGATGAATATTTTTGATGGAACCATTACTACAGCGGTGGGATTTGCAACATTTGCTGCATTTATCGGTGCTTTAGCATCTTGTTTTGTCTTGTGGATTTATTGGCGTAAACGCAAACCATATATCGATACACAACTGCAACAGCAACGTTATACACATGATATTCCAACGAAGGATCTCTTTATTGAATTGTTCCGGTATGCTGGTCCATTTGTCTTAGTTGGTATTGCGACACCATTGTATCAATTAGTCGATGAATTTACCTTTAACCGGGCAATGGTTGCAATTGGGCAAAGTGACATAGCAGTGACCGCATTCTCTGCGATTAGTTTTTACGGACATAAATTAATTATTATTCCTGTAACGATTGCTACAGGGCTATCGTTAGCAATTCTTCCCGCTCTAACGAAGACATTTACACAAAAAAATCGTCCATTATTATATCAGCAGATCAATCAAGCTTTGCAAATTGTGCTTGTGTTAGTTATTCCTGCTGCTGTTGGTCTGTCTGTATTATCTGATGTCGCCTATGGTTCCTTATATGGATTAAAAAACATTGAATTAACAGGACCTTTATTAGGCTGGTATGCACCTGTAGCGTTATTGTTTGCATTGTTTACCGTGTCTGCTTCGATTTTACAGGGGATTAATCAACAACGATTTGCTGTTGTAAGTTTGTCCGCAGGTTTATTAGTTAAGGTACTGTTTAACATCCAGTTGATTCATATGTTTGGAGCAAAAGGTGCCATATTTGGGACAGGACTTGCGGTAGGCATAGCAGTTATTTTGAATTTATGGCGTGTTCATCAATCTGTTCAGTTTTCATTCAAACAGGTGTATAAACGAGCATTGCTAATTTTGATTTTTACGATGATCATGGTTTTAGTTATCTGGGTTATTAAGGCGATAGGCGGAATGTTTCTTCCATATGATGAAAGTAGATGGGCAGCTGTCCTAATGCTGATAATTAGTGTTGGTGCTGGAGGGTTAGCTTATTTATGGCTCGCCTACAAATCAACACTATTGGAACGTACGCTAGGAGATCGTGTTCGCATATTGGATCGAATTTTTAAGTAGGGAGTTTTGTTTATGCGGCTTGATAAACTATTGGCAAATACAGGATTTGGTAGTCGGAAAGATGTGAAGGGTCTACTAAAAAAGAAGCAGGTAACGGTTAATGATCTGATTCAAAAAGATGGTAGTGTTCATGTTGATCCGGCTAAGGACGTCATTACAGTGAATGGGAAAAGTGTCCAGTACCAAAAGTATCTTTATATTATGTTACATAAGCCACAAGGATATATATCCGCAACGGTTGATGACAAAGAAAAAACAGTTGTCGACCTATTAAACGGGGGCCACCAGCACTTTAAACCATTTCCTGTTGGGCGACTTGATAAAGATACAGAGGGATTATTGCTTTTGACGAATGATGGGGAACTTGCTCACCAGTTAACATCACCAAGGAAGGAAATTAAAAAAACATATGCTGCAAAAGTTGCTGGCCTTGTTACAGATCAAGATATGTCCTTATTTAAACAAGGAGTTGTGCTTGAAGATGGATATAAAACGAAACCGGCAGAACTTATCATTCTTCAAGCTGGAAATATTTCTGAAATTGAACTTACCATAACAGAAGGAAAATATCATCAGGTAAAAAGGATGTTTGAAGCTGTTGGAAAAAAAGTTACCTATCTAAAGCGCTTGCGCATGGGTGAACTACAACTTGATGAAACGTTAGCATTAGGAGAATATCGGGAACTAACGGAGGAAGAACTATCTTACTGCTTTTCCCTAAAAAAATAAAAAAGAGCTGACATAGTTAATGTCAGCCTTTCTTCATTAGTTTTTTAGGATATTTTTACTTTTTTATTTGTTGTTTTCCATCTGCCGCGTGTTGGGCTGTTAACGAGACCATTGTACACTAACACATGTAAGTCTCGTTGGATGGTACGATCTGTCGTTCCAAATTCATCGGCTAATTCAGTTGTCGTTACGGTTCCATTCTCTCTAATGTAAAGGTAGACAGCTTTGACTCTGGTTAGCATTCGAGATGTTGGTTGATTCAAAAAACCACTCCTTAATGTAATCATTAAACCTGTGGTGCAAAGTGAATCTTGACGTTACTATTAGTTTACACCTATTTTCGAAAGATCGAAAGGGGAAATATTCAACAAAATGTGAATAAACCATACATATTCTTATTACTTAGTACGATTAAATAAGTAGGAGAGATCTATGATGACAAGTACATCACACTATTTCATTGGGATACCAATCTCATCACAGTTAGAAGATACATTCTATAGATGGCAACGAGATCTAAAGCCCCAGTTACCATACAAACAGTGGCCAAATAAACATGATCTACACATCACATTAAAATTTTTAGGACCGGTGGAGGAAGCCACGATTCATTCGATCCAAAATGCGTTACGAAATATTGAAAGTTTCCCGCAATTTTCACTTGAAGTCGGTGGAATAGGTTTGTTTGGCAACCCAAAAGGACCACGTATTCTTTGGGTAGGCGTGACGAAGAATAAAGCATTAACCTTGTTTCATCAAAAGATTGAATCATCCATGGAAGAGTACGGATTTAAACCCGAACAACGTGCTTACCATCCACATATAACGCTTGCCAAAAAATGGAATGGTCCACTTGATGAAAAGAAAATATTAGGGCTGAAGGATCTCTTTAAAAGTGAACACTATTTGTTAACGGTTAACGAGGTTATACTATATCAAATTTTCCCTAAACAAGATCCGAAATATAAAGTAGTCTCCAGATATAATTTAAGAGGTGAAAACAATGGCACAACTGATTAAGCTTGAAGATTATGTTTCCCGATATGGTTGGAATGTGTTCCGCTATCCAAGCCAATATATTCGATTGAAACAGGAGAATTGGAATAAGCTGAACGGTTTGTGGGATGATCAAAACGAGACACTTGAGCAAGATAAGCAGGATACCAATTCAACCAAGCATACTTCAACTATTTCAAAGTGGAAAGCATTTTTTAAGCGGGAGGTTATTGAGGAAGAACCTGTACATGAAGAGGCTTTACCAAAAACAGAGCATGAGTTAAAACAGTACTTTTTAGATAAACTATACCCAATTCAATTAAAATGGGCATCTTCAACTGTGACGGAACTGTCGTTTATGGAAAAATCTTATTATCATGATGCAACACTAAAGTATTTTTTGCAACGGTTTCCCGATACGTATTTGTTGATGTATTACCCAACTTTCAGGCTAAAAAATGCTCCGATTGATGGAGAAGTTATTTTTATTAGTCCAATAGGGATAGAGATTATTTATTTATTAGAAGACAAAGCAGACTTGATAATGGTGACAGATGAACGGACATGGATTATGGAGACGAACCATACGCAATCAAAAATTTTAAGTCCTATAGTTGCTTTAAAACGAACGGAACAAATTATAAAAAGTATTTTGAGTAAGAATGATATTGATTTTCCCGTGAAAAAGGTTGTTCTGTCTCGCACAAATCACATTATCGGGGAATCGGAATCATATCATACGAATATAATTGGCAAACAGGGCTATGAGAAATGGTTTGAAGAAAAAAGAAAGTTAAAATCCCCGTTAAAAAACCGACAATTAAAAGTTGCAGATGCCTTACTGAAGCATTGCCAGACAACATCAGTAAAACGCCCGGAATGGGAAGAAGAAACTACCACGACGTTTTCCGTGGATGATGAGGGATAGTGTAGATTTATCAAAAATAGGCAGGTAATGGCCATAACATTTTTTAAATTGGTTATCATTAATCTGTTATCATTGTTGTATTTTTATTAAGATCGTTATAAAATAAGTAATTGGACTATAAAAGAAACTAGAGATTTGAGGAATGAACGGTGAATTGGCTAAACCACGCATTAGGTAAGGAATGGAATATTGCACCAGCAGGCGGATTGACAGGCGATGCTTATATTGCTGAAAATCAAAATAGACGACTTTTCCTTAAACGAAATTCATCACCGTTTTTAGCAGTACTTTCAGCTGAAGGTATCGTCCCCAAATTGATTTGGACGAAACGGATGGAAAATGGGGACGTTATTACTGCACAGGAATGGATTGAAGGAAGAGAACTAAAGCCAGAAGAAATGCAGCATCCACGTGTGGCTGAACTTTTACATAAAATTCACCACTCGTCTGAATTACTTCATATGCTTATGCGTTTGGGAAAAAGACCGGTAACACCCGATGAAAACTTTGAAAATCTTAAAAAACAATTACATGCAAACAACCTCGTACAAAAATTTGCCGAGGTTCGGGATGCTTTAAGCTACTTGGAGCAGTTATTACCTGTTACAAGAGAACAGAAACAGGTTGTATGTCATTGTGACTTGAACCATAATAATTTGTTGTTGACTAAAGATGGACAACTTTATTTAATTGATTGGGATAATGCCACGATAGCTGATCCAGTTATGGACTTTGGGATGTTACTCAAATGGTATATCCCTATGGAAGACTGGAATAACTGGCTAAAACAATATGGCGTTGTACATGATAAACAGCTGATTGAACGCATGTATTGGTATTTACTAGCCGATTCACTAAGTTATTTGTTTTGGCATAATGAACGTAATGAAGGTGAAAAAGTACAAGAACGTCTACGCGATTTACGTGACTTAAATACACATGTATATGAAGCTATTCTAAACTAGTGTTTGTTATTGCGCTCATCCAGTTTTCAATATTGTTTTTATTTGCCGTTATATGTTCAGGTGAGTTCTGCGCGATTTCACCTTGCCGACCATAATTATAAATTTCTGGTAATAATTGAAGAAGCTGGTCATCGGTAATACTATTCTTTGCCATCATTGCTTGAACCAATCGTTTTATTTGCTGGTATTCCGATACTTCACCACTGCAATCTTCCGTGTGTTCACCTAATATATCATGCAAAAGCGTTAGTTGATCATGAACGGTTAACGTCATTATTAATCACCTCATATCTAATAGTGTTGGCATCTTTGTAAAATTCATGATAAAAAATAATTGGTGATTTCTAGAAAAGAGAGGTATGAAATATGCGTCAACGTCATAAACCATGGGCTGATGATTTTTTAGCAAAAAATAACCAGCTAGTGATAGCAAATCCTGTGAACCATAAGGCAAACTGGCATGCTGCTTTCGGTAATGAAAACCCGATTCATTTAGAAATTGGTACTGGTAAAGGCCAGTTTTTAGTTGGGATGGCGGAGCAATATCCAGATGTGAATTTTATTGGAATTGAGCTCAGCAAAAGTGTTATTGTCACGGCAGCACAAAAAATTATTGATTCCGGATTGGACAACATTTTGTTAGTAAATATGGATGCAGACAAACTATGCGACGTTTTTGCTGAGGATGAGGTAAGTACGATTTATTTGAACTTTTCTGATCCGTGGCCTAAAAACAGGCATGAAAAAAGGCGATTAAGTTTTCGTACGTTTTTAGAAAAGTATCGTACTATATTGGATTCGTCTGGGGAAATTATTCTAAAGACGGATAATCGAGGCTTGTTTGAGTATTCATTAGTCAGTCTTTCGGCATTTGGCATGCAATTAGAAGATGTTGATTTAGACTTGCATCAGCTCCAGGATCCGACCAATGTCATGACCGAATATGAACAGAAGTTTTCCGAGAAGGGGCATGTGATTTATCGTTGTCGTGCCAGTTTTTAGGATAGTTATATGTATTTATCAGGAACTCGTTGATCGGGTTCTTTTTTTATGGAGCAGACCACTTAGCCTGTAACGGCGCTCGCGCTTTTCTAAAAGATTGGTGTTTTTTGACACAATAAATTATAAACTGTGACGTAGTGAAAATTCTCTTCCATGACGATTTTTCTCGTTCTAATTGATGATTGTGTTGGATTCCGCTCCGGCAGAATACTTCGCTTTCCGCGGGCACGGCTTTAGCCTTCGACGCACAGGACGTGCTAGTGCAGGTGTTGCGACAAATGTTTTCAGTGGGTCGAGTAATCGGAGACCCAGGACGTCGCGTACTTAACCTGCCTCGCGGAAAAACCGCCGCTGCGGGGTCTTCAGACACGTGCTGTTCCCGCAGGAGTCTACGTATTCTGCCTACGCTGTTAGTAGTGTTCTAATTATCGAAAGGGGAAAACCATGGAATCTACGTTACACGGACTTTTACACCCTTGAACAGAAAGTTATTCTGAGCTGCGGAAAAATGCGAGACTCCTCGAAAATACAAACCAATTTTCTTCGTGCGGTGAAAATTCAAGGATGTCTTTTCAAGTCCAATGGGAAAAGGAACAGTCTGAAGACACCAAAGGAAGTGGTTTTCTTCCGAGGAGGCTGAAGCGTTCCCCATGGAAAGCGAGTATTTTTCCGCAGCGCTGGACTAGCACTCATCTTATATAGAATGAGTGGAAGTCACGCTAAAGTTATGTCGCATTTTATATCAACTACGGAATTTAAAAAGCAACAAACATTACAAAAAGGTCCTTCTTTAAAAATAAGAAGGTATAAGAATTTGGATGGTAGCGTTTGCACGATTTCCTTGCTTTAAGCTAAACTAGAAATAGGGAAAAGGAGGAAGGAACAATGGAAACATTACAGATTGGTCGTGCAAGATTAACATGGTTGAATGGTGGCGTTAACTTTTTAGATGGAGGAGCCATGTTTGGGGTTGTCCCAAAAGCTTTATGGGGAAAGAAATATCCATACAATGAAAAAAACCAAATTGAATTACGAACAGACCCAATTTTACTTCAAATCGATGGGAAAAATTTTATCGTTGATTCTGGGATGGGACAGGGTAAATTAACGGACAAGCAATTGCGAAACTTTGGTGTGCTCGAAGAATCATCAATTGAGAGCTCACTATCACAATTGGGATTAACAACTGGAGATATTGATGCGATGCTAATGACCCACTTGCATTTTGATCATGCATGTGGACTAACAAAAAAAGCAGGAGATTCGTTTGTTCCAGTTTTTGAGAATGCCACAATATACGTTTCATCTGTTGAATGGAATGAAATGCGCAATCCGAATATTCGATCGGTAAACACCTATTGGGAAATGAATTGGAAGCCGATTCAAGAACAAGTTGAGCCATTTGAAAATGAAATCACTATTGTTGAAGGACTAAAAATGATTCACACTGGGGGCCATAGTGATGGCCACAGTATTCTTGTATTTGATGATGGTGACGAAAACTTTATTCACATGGCCGATATTATGCCGACACATGCCCATCAAAACAAATTGTGGGCCTTAGCATATGATGATTATCCCGTTACATCTGTTCATCAAAAAGAAAAGTGGATGAACATTGGTTATCAGAAGCAGGCCTGGTATACCTTTTATCATGATGCATATTACCGTGCGATTAAGTTTAATGATGTTGGTGAAAAAATAGATGAGGTTAAACGAGAGCGTTACGATTATAAGTAAAGTGAAGGGGCTATCCTATGTGGATGGCTCTTATTTGTGGTTTGGCATCTTAACTTAACAAAAAAGCTACTCCTATATAAAGAGCAGCTCCAACATTTATGTTGTTTGAATAGAATCAATTACGGCGCCTGTTTCAACATCAATATGAAATTCAAATTGTTTGTTTTCACCGTCGATGTTGCGTGTTACGCCTCCACGATAAGCATTGTATGATAGACCATTTTTTTCAACCTCTTCAGGCTTCATATAAATCCATGAGCCACTAATAGGTCCTTGTCTCTTAAATGTTTCTTTAGCTTGTTTTAAAGCTTTTTCTGGTGTTAATTTTTGTAATTGATCAACTTGATATTTAGCAAGATAACCGACGACAACACCTAGTCCTGCTGCTAATGCTGCTTTTTTCATTCCCATTTTATCACCTCAAGCTATGAATTTAGAGCCGAAGAAATATCACTTCACTGGTTAGTATACCGCAAATGATAAAAAATAGAAAATAAAAAACCAGTTTATAGTGATAAGTGGAAACGGCATGGGTGTTTCCGTTATAATGGAGGTAGTACATAAAAGAGTTACCAAATACAAGTAATGGGGGAGAATAATTTGAAACAAGATACATTGGATCTTTTCAAAACATTGACCGAATTACAAGGGGCATCTGGAAATGAACATCTCGTCCGAAAGTTCATGAAAGGGGAATTGGAGAAATACGCAGATGAAATCATCCAGGATAATTTGGGTGGTGTCTTTGGCGTAAAAAATGGCGAAGGCCCCAAAGTTATGGTAGCGGGCCATATGGACGAAGTTGGTTTTATGGTTACCCAAATTACCGAAAATGGAATGATTCGGTTCCAGACGTTAGGTGGCTGGTGGAATCAAGTCATGTTGGCACAACGTGTGCAAGTCATGACGGAAACTGGACCGGTTATCGGTGTTATCGGATCAATTCCACCGCATAATTTGACACCAGAACAACGTAAGAAGCCAATGGAAATGAAAAATATGCTGATCGATATTGGTGCTGATGATAAAGATGATGCATTAAAAATTGGTATTAAACCAGGCCAGCCGATCGTGCCAATTTGTCCGTTTACACCAATGGCTAATCCTAAAAAAATCTTAGCTAAAGCATGGGACAATCGCTATGGTTGTGGGCTTTCAATTGAACTTTTAAAAGAGTTACAAAACGAAAAAGTACCTAATCAATTGTTCTCTGGAGCAACAGTTCAAGAAGAAGTAGGCTTACGTGGTGCACAAGTTGCCGCAAACATGATCAAGCCTGATATTTTTTATGCACTTGATGCCTCACCGGCAAATGATATGTCAGGAGAGAAAAAAGAGTTTGGACAATTGGGGAAAGGGGCATTGCTGAGAATATTTGATCGTTCAATGATCACCCATACCGGAATGCGAGAATTTATTTTGGATACAGCCGAGTCAAACAATATTCCGTATCAGTATTTTGTATCACAGGGCGGTACAGATGCAGGCCGTGTTCATCTTGCAAATGATGGTGTTCCATCGGCAGTTGTAGGCATTTGCTCACGTTATATCCATACATCGGCATCGATCGTTCATGTAGATGATTATCAAGCTGCTAAAGAACTTTTAATTAAACTTGTTAAAACAACGGATCAAAATGCTGTGGAGCAAATTCGCAGTAAATAATATAGTATCATTGCTGCTGCCACATGAAAGGTGGCAGCATTCTTGATTGTGAGGAACGAATATGAAAATTTCAGTCGGCTCTAAAAATCCTACTAAAATGAATGCGGTTGAAGAAGTATTTCCAACTGATTTTGTAATTACGATTAGTGCATCTTCCAGTGTTTCTGCTCAACCGTTTTCTGATGAGGAAACAAAAGAAGGAGCTATTAACCGGGCAATGGAATGTGTGAAAAGAAGTCCGGATACGATGGGAATTGGTCTTGAAGGTGGCGTAATGTATGTTGACGATCAACTATACTTGTGTAATTGGGGTGCGCTTGTTGACCTAGAGAAAAACATTTATACTGCAAGTGGTGCGAGAATTCCATTACCTGAAGAAATTAATACGCAATTAACAAAAGGTCATGAATTGGGCGATGTAATGGATGATTTTGCGATGAAACAAGAAGTTAGGAAAAACGAAGGTGCAATCGGGATTTTTACCAATGAATTAATTACGAGAAAAGAAATGTTTACACATGTTGTTAAGCTTTTACGTGGTCAATGGGAGTTTAACAAACGATTTTAAATGAGCAGCGGAACAGATTCCGCTGCCACTGCAATTTATTCGTAAATATAGCTTAGTACATCAAGTGCTTGGTCAACCGTTTCAACCGCTACGTTTGCTTTGTTCGTTAATTCTTTTAGCGGATGAATCAGTGATGATGGTCGTACAATAATTGTTGGTTTATTCATCGTAATTGCTGCGCTGGCATCCATCGCCGTATTCCATTGTTTATATTTTTCCCCGAAAAGTGCAATTACGACATCAGACTTTTGCATTAACACCTGTGTTCTTAAATTATTAATACTTGAAGCCGCATCATCTTTGAAGACATTTCCTGGCTGCTCGCCCAACACATCCTCACCGATATTGTCAGAACGATCGTGATTTGTTTGTGGAGCCACGAATGTTAACGGTAGCTTTTTTGATTCAGCCTTTTTCTTAAGGTCCTCGCGCCAGTCATCGTGAATTTGCCCAGCTAAATATACGGTTAATTCCATCATAAATCCCCTCCCAAAACTAGATACACTTCTATTTTAAAGACTTTTTTGAACAATGCAATCCTTCTGCAACAGGACAGAAAAACAAGTCTTGTCAAATTAGGTAATCGTAGTATGATAGTAGGGGTAAAAAGAACTAAAAACTTGTCTGGCTAAACATGATATGATTATTGCACATATACAGTTGATCGAAACGGATTAGCTGCTTGTTGTCAGAACTAGTGAATTTGGGGGAAATAAAACTGTGAGAAAAATGAAACGACGAATGCCAATCGTTTTTCTGCTTCTGATCATAGTCATAAGCGGTTGTAGTACGAAATCAGAGGAAGATGCGATAAACGATGCAAAGAAAGCGGCCCAACAAGCATTTAGGGCGGAAAAAATGGAAATAATACCAAATCAGCAATTAAATAATTTCTCCCTCTATGTACCTGGTCATTTAGAAGTCGATGAGGAATCAAAAAGTAATGTGATTTTAAAAGATGGTGATCAAACATACATCGTTTTCTACAACAACTTAGAAGATCTAAACAGCCAGTTAAACTTTCAATCTGTTCAACGTGATGATGCATTATTAAATGAGTCATTTGAAGATGATGACAAATTTGGCTATATTCACGTTTTGCCTGATGAGGGTGATGGATATGAAATGCAAGTTGGTATTGGAGGAATTAAAATAACAACCTATACGTCAAAAGAAAAGATGGATAGCGATGCCATGGAATTAATGAAAATGGCACGGTCGATCAGTATAACAACTGACCCAGAAGAAAAATAAGTATAAGGCAGCTATTGTTTGAACTGCAGGTAAAACAAAGATACTATTACATTGGGGGATGATGACAATGAAAACATTAGAATCGATAGAACAATTGAACACGTATGTGAAAGAAGGCCCAGTCATTGCTCTTTTTAGTGCTGATTGGTGTCCTGATTGCCGTGTAATAGAACCGATTTTACCAGAGATTGAAAATGCCTATCCGGAATTTACTTTTGTTATGATAGATCGTGACCAGTTTATTGAGTTGTGTCAAGAGTATGATGTATTTGGCATCCCAAGCTTTATTGCATTTAAGAACGAAAGAGAAATTGCTCGTTTTGTAAGTAAAGATCAGAAAACAAAAGAAGAAATCATGACATTTATTAACGATTTACCAAACTAGTACAATGCTTCCAAGTAGGAGGAATATCCAATGAAAATGACTAGTATAAAACTAAAAAGAATCTTAGAAGAACGGCTCGCGAATCCTCAACATAACATCACGTATAACAGGGATAACGATACACTTCGGATTGAGTGGAAAGATTCAAGGCAAGGAGTAAAAATTACACTACCTAATGTTGTTGCCAAATACAATGAACGTGGGGAACAGGCGATTGATGAGTTGGTCGACCATATTACAGAGTCGCTTCGTATCATGCACGAAGATTATCAACTAACAGGGATGGAAAAAAACATCTTTCCAGTTATTCGAGCAACATCATTCCCAACCGAAACAAAAGCTGGGACAACCCTAGTTACTAAGGAACATACTGCAGAAACTAGAATCTTTTATGCGTTGGATTTAGGGAAGTCCTATCAGTTAATTGATCAGCCTATGTTGGAGAAAGAAGGCTGGACATTAGATCGGATAGATGAGATCGCGACATTTAATATTCGTTCACTGTCAACAGATTATAAAAAAGATACTGTAGCAGATAATGATTTTTATTTTGTGGCGAAACAGGATGGATATGATGCAAGTAGAATTTTAAATGAAGCATTTTTGGAAGAAATGAAGGCTAACAGTAAGGGTGAACTAGCGATTGCAGTCCCGCATCAAGATGTCTTAATAATTGCTGACATTCAAAATAAAACAGGGTATGATATATTAGCACAGATGACAATGAAGTTTTTCGCTGAAGGAAGAATACCGATCACATCGTTGTCATTCATATATGAAAATAAACACTTAGAGCCAATTTTTATCTTGGCAAAAAACAGACCAGAGAAAGGTTAGAAAGGATGAACGCATGTGGATGTGTTTTATAATCCAATAGGCATTGGCGATGTGTTAATCATCCCACTAGAAGATGGGGATCGCTATGAAGTAAAGCAGGAAAAGTTTGGTGATATAACGAAAATCACTGATGTGAAAGGAACAATACTCGGTTATAATATTTTTCAGGCATCAACCCATTTCGAATTGCCTAATACAGGAAAAATCACCCTAACGGAAGATCTACTTAACAAGTTAAAATCATTTTTTACAAAAAATAGTCTGGATGATTCGCTAAACTTTGATTTACGACCAAAATTCGTTGTTGGTTATGTGAACAGCAAAACCGCACATGAAAATGCTGATAAATTGAACGTTTGCCAGGTTGATGTAGGTGATGAAACACTGCAAATTGTATGTGGTGCACCAAATGTTGATGAAGGTCAGAAAGTAGTGGTAGCTAAAGTTGGAGCAGTAATGCCAAGCGGACTTAAAATTAAACCGACAAAATTACGAGGGGTTCCATCGAATGGTATGATATGTTCGCAAAAAGAATTAGGCTTGCCAAATGCTCCAAAAGAAAAAGGCATTTACGTGCTGGAGGACAGTTACAAAACTGGAGAAGTGTTTGATTTTTGATAATGGGGTAAAAAAGTATTCGCATGAGCACTTAACTTTTCTTTATACAAAGCAACCTACGTCTTAGGACATAGGTTGTTTTTTTATGTTACGCTAACACACTACTAAGAAAAACTGATAAAATAGGGTAGTAGATTTTTAAAGATGAAATGAGTGAACACATATGTGGAAACATTGGAAAAAGAAATTAATCGATCTATTTTTCACGGAGGAAGTTGATGAAACCGATAAAACGCCTGAAGAAAATAGGATGCCAATAAAACATAATAAACGTACCGATCAAGAAATACATACCAAGGTGATGCATAAGTATCCAAATAAACAATCATTTCGTTTTCCGGTTATCCCTGATCAGTCGAACAAGAGCAAAGAGGTTGAGAAACCTGCCTTTGCCCGAAAACGAATGGAAAACAAGCAACCCGTTGAAGAGAAGAAAGATAATAAAACAGAAAATAAACGAATCATAAAGCCGGAACACAAAAAGCCTTTTCATCCAACAGAAGTCCCTTCACCAATCTATGGGTATCATAAGCGGGAAAGTGAGAAGGAAAAAGAGATGGAAGATGTTCCTGCTTTTGTACGAAAACAAGCGATAGAAGAAAGTGAAATGGATGTTATTGAGGATTCAATTCTTGTACAAGATGAAGGTAGAAGGAAGAATAATCCTATTAACGTTCCTGCTCATACAGAAAGTACGATTACTTTTAACGAAAACAATCGATCAGAAATAGAAAGTGAGGATACGAGTGAAGAACTTCCAAAACCTGCTTCTTTCATAGGGAAAAATGACACATATCAAAAGCCAGTTCAACAGGAGGAAGTTGTACCAAAAGATAGCCTAAATCAAAGTGAAACGTCAAACCACGATGAAACGACTGAAGATCCCATGCCAAAACAATTGGATGAGGAGAAGACCTTGGAGAATCAACCGAAACCAAAACAAAACACGGACAAACACCCTAAGCACACACGATCTAGAAGGACAGAAACAAATGAAACTAAACAAGGTAGTGTTCCGTTTAATGTGATGATGAGTGCGAATGACAAGCAAAAATGGAAACAACGAAGGCAAAGGGCAAATAATCATCATTCAGTCCGAACAAATAGTTCAATTCCTTATCACTTGCTAAACGATCCGGAACCAAAAAGTACACAGGATGAATTGTGGGTCTTAAATCAACAAGAGCTTCTGGAGCAAACGCTGAAACATTTTCATGTGAATGCCAAAGTTGTTAATGCGACACAAGGCCCTTCTGTAACTAGGTTTGAAGTACATCCTGAGATGGGTGTGAAGGTTAGTAAAGTGAAAAATTTAAGTGATGATTTGAAATTGAATATGGCAGCAAAAGATATCAGAATAGAAGCGCCGATACCAGGAAAAAACACAATTGGCATCGAAATTCCGAATCAAACCGCGCAAATGGTTGGTCTGCAAGAAATTTTCGCAACGGACGAATTTAAGAATAATAGTTCACCGTTGGCAATAGCATTAGGATTGACGATCGAGGGTTCACCACTAATCACGAATATTAAAAAAATGCCGCACGGTTTAATTGCTGGTGCAACCGGATCTGGTAAAAGTGTGTGCATTAATACAATATTAGTTAGTCTTCTATATAAGGCGAATCATGAAGATGTTAAATTTCTATTGATTGATCCTAAAATGGTAGAACTTGCACCATTTAATGCAATACCACATCTTGTTGCGCCTGTAATAACGGATGTGAAGGCTGCAACACAAGCACTAAAATGGGCTGTTAGTGAAATGGAGGAACGGTATGAAAAGTTTGTCCATGAGGGTGTCAGGGATATTGAGCGTTACAATCAAAAAATGAAGCAGCAAAATCGAACGGATGAAAAAATGCCATTTCTCGTAATTGTCATTGATGAATTGGCTGATTTGATGATGGTCTCACCTCAAGATGTGGAGGATGCCATTTGTCGTATTGCCCAGAAAGCAAGGGCATGCGGAATTCATTTATTGCTTGCTACACAACGCCCGTCAGTAGATGTTATTACTGGTTTGATCAAGGCTAACATCCCAACAAGAATTGCATTTAGCGTGTCCTCACAAGTAGACTCAAGAACAATTATTGATACGAGTGGAGCCGAAAAGTTATTAGGAAAAGGTGATATGCTGTTTGTTGAAAATGGTGCTGGAAAAAGTGTTCGTCTGCAGGGTGCATTTGTTTCCGATGACGAAATTGAACGGGTTACGAAATATGCTAGATCGATTGCACCAGCAAATTATTTGTTTGAACAGGAACAATTGCTAGAACAAATAGCGGTCGATGATGAGGAAGATGATTTACTTGAACAAGCAATCCAATTTGTTGTACAACAAAACAGCGCCAGCACGTCTTTATTACAACGCCATTTCAAAATTGGATATAATCGTGCCGCGCGCCTAATGGATACAATGGAGTTAAAGGGAATAATCGCTCAACAAAACGGTAGTAAACCGAGAGAAGTACTTATTTCTAATGCACAGCTTGAAAAGGCACAGGAATAATTATTTTTGCTATAATCCTTGTAGAATTATATGACTTTTTATATGATAAGATATAAGCGCATTCTGGGGAATTCTTATATGTTTACTAACTTATGTTATATACGCTTCATATAAAAAGAGTAAAGGTAATTTTATCATACAAGGGGAAACGAATCGATGAAGGAAATCACGCAAAAATTAAATGGAAAGATAAAGCGTTTAACAAATAAAACATTTAAATTTGATGAACGAATCAAAGAAGGATGGTTTTCAGCTGTATATTTTTTAAAAACAAAGGAAATGGCTGAGCGAAAACTCCCAAACAACCATGTAACAATGCAGTTCTTTCAAAAAGAAAATGCTGTATTATGCGGAACTGACGAAGCAATTGCATTATTACATACGTTTGCGGAGGAACCAGATAAACTAGAAATTAATTCATTGAAAGATGGAGACAAGATCAGTCCGTATGAAACAGTGTTGACCGTCTCAGGGCCATACCAGCACTTTGGATTCCTCGAAGGTATTATCGATGGAATCTTGGCAAGAAGAACATCAGTAGCCACAAATGTATATAATGTTGTAAAAGCAGCACGATCATCTGGTAAACAAAAACCGATTATTTTTATGGGGGACCGCGACGATCATTTCACACAACAAGCGGGTGATGGATATGCAGCCTTTATTGGCGGTTCCACAGCACAGGCTACTCATGCAATGAATGAATGGTGGGGAAAAGAAGGTATGGGAACGATGCCACATGCAATGATTCAAATGTTTCGAGGTGATGTAGTTGCAGCATCAAGAGCCTATCATGAAATGTATCCGGACGATGAGCTTGTTACACTTGTCGATTACAACAATGATGTTATTACTGACGCGCTTAAGGTCGCACGGGCATTTGGCGAAGATTTAAAAGGTGTTCGAGTTGATACATCACGCACACTTGTCGATAAATATTTTCTCAGAAATCATCATCTAATGGGTACCTTTGATCCACGTGGTGTAAGTCCAGAACTTATTTTTGCGTTAAGGAAAGCATTAGATGACGAGGGACACTCTCATGTGAATATTGTTGTCAGTGGAGGATTCACCGAAAAACGGATTGAGTATTTTGAAAAATTGGGAGTACCAGTTGATATGTACGGTGTGGGTGGTAGTTTATTACGAATTAAAATCGGATTTACGGGGGATAATGTATTGCTTAATGGTACGCAAGAGGCAAAAGAAGGAAGACGTTATCGGCCGAATCCACGACTTGAACCAGTAGAATATTGTAAACAAGAAATTTAGGGTATGATAAACTTGAGTAAAAATGGTCGCGCCAAAATTAATTATTTTACTCCTAACCGAGATTTGCTATAATTATGTAATAGCTGCCTGAGAAACAAATGGATGGCTAATCCTTTTTACACATATATTTGGAGGTTCTTTTTTATGACAACTTACCATTTTATTGGTATTAAGGGAACAGGGATGAGCGCACTTGCCCATATACTTTATGATTCAGGGGAAAAAGTGCAAGGATCTGATGTGGAAAAGCGCTTTTTTACGCAAGAAGCATTGGAACAAAAAGACATTCCCATACTCCCTTTCTCAGAAGATAACATCAAAGATGAATACACGATTATTGCCGGAAACGCTTTTTCCGATGATCACATTGAAATTCAAGCGGCAAAGAAAAATGGGAATACTTTTTACCGGTATCATGAATTTTTAGGAGAATGGCTGAAGCAATACACGAGTATCGCAGTTACTGGTGCTCATGGGAAAACATCAACAACGGGATTGCTTGCCCACGTATTAAATGAAACGTATCCAATCTCATATTTAATCGGGGATGGTACAGGTAAAGGACATGTCGATAGTAAGTATTTTGTATTTGAGGCATGTGAATATCGTAGGCATTTTCTGCAATACGAACCAAATTATGCAATTATGACAAACATTGATTTTGACCATCCAGATTACTTTACAAGCATTGATGATGTGTTTGATGCATTCCAATCAATGGCAGATCGTGTGAAAAAAGGAATTATCGCTTGCGGTGACGATGAGAAATTACAACAAATCCAAGCGAAAGTTCCAGTCGTATATTACGGGTTTGCGGATACGAATGATTTTCAAGCTCAACATGTTAATGAAACGGAAAATGGTACTGAATTCGATGTGTTTGTAAGAAATACGTTCTACGATACATTTACGATACCTGTTTATGGAGACCATAATATTTTAAATGCTCTATCCGTTATTGCCATCTGTCATTATGAAGGGATGCGCGCTGAAGACATAAAAAAAATCAGCACATTTCAAGGTGTGAAGCGTCGATTTACTGAGAAAAAAGCTGGTAATCAAATTTTAATTGACGATTACGCACACCATCCAAAGGAAATTACAGCAACAATTGATTCAGCGAGAAAGAAATATCCCGATAAATCAATTGTCGCTATTTTTCAGCCACATACATTTACACGAACAAAGACATTTTTGCAAGAGTTTGCTGACAGTCTGAATTTAGCTGATAAAGTATTTTTATGTGACATCTTTGGTTCAGCGCGAGAAGAAAGTGGAAAACTTACGATTCATGATTTGCAAAGGCTAGTTGATGATAGTGCAATATTAGATCTATCCCATACAGAAACATTGCTTGCTCATTCAGATAGTGTGTTAATCTTTATGGGGGCAGGGGACATTCAGAAATTTCAACAAGCCTATGAGGAACAAATAACAAAGTATAATAATACTAAATTAAAAAACGCGTAACTTAGAAGAGTCTGTAGTTTAAGTGCGTGTTCAAAAAAGGAGGATAAAAAGGACCGCGTCGACTAAAACCGCTGGCGTCCTGGGTCTGCGATTTCTCGACCCACCGGAAACATTTGCCACAACGCCGACATTAGCACGTCCTCGAAAAAGAAATACACTTTTTCTTCGTGCGATGTATCGCTGTCGTAGCCTTCCTTGTCCTGTGCGTCGAAAGTTCAAGGCGGCGTAGCTTTGAGTGCCGGAACGTATGCTATTAATACGTGAGGAAGAAATTCGATGTGTCATTTTTACCGGACTTTTTGAACAACCTCTTAAAGGGCTCTTTTTTTAGTCAATGTGTATACAAGCGTAGCAGTTACATAAAATTTTTAAAAATGGACAAGGAAATACACACATATTTGTCGAATTTATTGGAATAAACCTGTATAGTAGAAGTGATCCCTGTTTTTAACGTTTCATTTACGTGGATTAGGGTATTTAGTAAATGTTGGTTACGAAGTTTGAAAATTTGTCTATGACTACGAATCAACTTTACTGTTTATAATAAAATACATATATTTAGAAGGAGCTGAGTATGGAGATGGAATACTTATTAGCCATTGCCGCGTTTATTGCTGCTGTAGCTTTTGCTGTATTGGTAGCATATGTGGCAGTAACTTTAGTGGCAGCCCGACGTACTTTGAATAACGTTGCAGATACGTTGGAGGGCATGGAAAAACAAATGCAAGGACTGACAAAAGAAACAACAGAGTTATTAAATAAAACGAACAAGTTGGCTGAGGATGTAACTCAAAAATCTTCTAAACTTAATGGACTATTTGATGGTGTAAAAGGAATAGGCGAAACCGTCAAAGACTTTAATCAATCATTAAGACAAGTCTCAACTAGTATTAGTCATTCTGCTTCACAAAATCAGGACAAGGCATCACAGGCGGTAAAGTGGGGTTCGGCTATGATGGATTTATGGAAAAAGAATAAAAATAAATCATGATTTTGGAGGAGGAATTGAGATGGGAGACCAACAAGATCAAAGCATTAACAGCAAAGATTTTATGATTGGAACATTAATCGGCGGTATTGTTGGTGCGTCAGTTGCACTATTATACGCACCTAAAGCCGGTAAAGATTTGCGAGGAGAAATTAATGTAGGTGCTTCTCAATTAAGAGACCGGGCAAGTGATTGGAAAGAAATTGCTTATGAAAAAGGGTCAACGTATAAAAATAAAGCCGTAGATTCCGCTTCACAATTAACAAAAAATGTATCTGAAAAGACCCAAGGATTAACAAAAAAAGTACAAAACAAGTTTCAAGACCAAAGAACGAAAGAGGAAGAAGCATTAGAAGCAGTAGAAGAGGTTGCTGAAGCGATTGAAGAAGCTGCTGGCGAATTAGAAAAGAAATAATTTTATATTATGAAGATAAAGGCTCAATCAATGATAATTCATTTGATTGAGCCTTTTCGTGATATTAAGAGGTTTTCCAATCAATTGCTAGGTCATCTCCATGTTTAATCGTTTCATGGAATGTTGTTGGCTGCTGGTTTTTGTATAGTTTAAAACCTCCTGTTGCCAGTGATAAATCAATATCAACATACCGAAAAACATCTTGGAAAATATAAGGTGTAATGTCTTGTTGTGTGATTTCCAGTTTGTCACCCAGCTTAAGAGACGAATCTTTGGTTAGCTCTTGTTGATTTTTGTAAACATGGGTGAGTTGCTGCTCTAATACGATTGGTTGATCATTAAATGTTATTTTAATGGAATCTCTATCAGGCAGGTCAAGTTGCTCAAGTAAGCTTTCAATCGTTGGTGTATGTGTTGCCTGCATCAATAGCTTATCTCCATCTTTTAAGACTTGATTTAAATTAGCCTGTTTATGGTTTACAAATAGCTGTGTTTCATTGCTTTTCATCATTACTTTCTGACCGTTCACAAATACATAAAATGGACTAATAGCATAACGCTCTTCAGAACGTAACGTTTCAATAAAATCTTGAACCGTTCGTGGTTGATGTAATACAACTTGATCTTTGTCATTTAAGATATAGTCTTTTTCTTTTCGTTCTTTATTGACGTAAAAAGTTGTTTTTAATGGATATGCTACACTATTATAATATATGGTTAATGCCGAAGTTTCTCCTATTAGTTCTGCTAACGAAACGTGTGGATTTTTCCCATCTTGCCCTTTTTTGATTGTTATTTTATCTCCATTTGCAACATAGCTATCAACACTTGAGGGACTGTCATTTAACTGGATTAACGGGGCATTTCCATATTCACCAGGCAGTGTGATTTCCTTGCCATTTACAGTAACAATGGATGCGATACCAGGCTTGCCATACCATTTATTTATTTCAATACCAGCTTGGATAAAACAATCGCCAACCGTTAATTGTTTCATTTCAAACATGCGAATGGTCCTGTTGTTAACGTCTACACTAACATAATGGACTGGGTTTTGCTTAGCAGCAATTGCGATACCAATGGGGGTTACATAATCTGGCCCAAGAGGTAGATTATCTGCTTTTGTTATGTTAGGGATTGCATCAATTCCCCTTACAGCAACTCGATTCGCTGGCAATTGTAATTTAGTTGCCAATGCTTGTGTTATTCCTGGTGTTAGGCTTCCACCACCTACAAGCATGACAGCTTTTGGCGATTTTGAATTTAATTGAATTATTTTTTCTGTAATACCATTTGCTAGTTTTTCTACTCCTGAGGCAATATCGTTTACTAATGTGTCATAGGTGATTTGTGTATCAAATCCTAATATATCTTCAACGGTATCTTCCCCGTTGTTTACGATTGAACGCTTTGTCTGTTCTGCCTTAGGAAAGTCTAATAGATATGTATCACTAATTGCCTCTGTTATTTCATCACCGGCAATTGGAACCATTCCATAGGCGACAATTGTACTTTTGTCGGTTATGGCAATATCGCTTGTACCTGCACCAATGTCAACTAATGCTACATTAAGTCGCCGCATTGATTCTGGTATAAGCACATGAATTGCCGCAATAGGTTCCAATGTCAAAGCTTCCATTTCCAGATCTGCTCGAACTAATGCGGCCAAAAGTGATTCAACCACGACTTTTGGTAAAAAGGTTGCAATAATTTCAACTGTTGCTTGCTGACCATTTTGATCAATCAGTGAGCCAATTGTTTCTCCATCAAGTACATAATGAAGCACGGAATAACCAACACAATAATAGTTTATAGAATCAGTGTTATTTTCATGTGATGCCAAGTTTATTTGTGCGGCTTGCACAGCACTTAGTTCTAAATGTTTGATCGTATCCATTTCAACAATTGGTTGTTGATTTAAATCTATTTGTGCTGTCGCCTGAACTGTTTTGAGTGCTCTGCCGGCAGCAGCGACACAAACCGATGTTAATTCACCATGTGTTAGCTCTAACGCTTCTTTTACGTCTTTAATTACTTCTGCTACCGCAACAACATTATGTATTTGACCATCACGCATGGATCGATGCATATGTTCTTTGGTATAATAATCAATAAGGGTAAATCTTTCATTTTGTTTTTCTAGTATAATTCCGGTTACTGATCGCGTGCCAATATCGAGTGCCAATATCGAGTGCAAAAATGCGTTCTTCCATAATAAAAAATCCCTTTCAAGAAAGAATATAGTTATTATTATAAACTTTTTAATGACAAAGAAAAAATTTTTAGCTATAATGGTCTCTAATTATTAAATTTTCAACACTCTACCACACTAAATTTAGGGGGCGACAGACGATATGAATGAAATGGAACAATTACGTATTCAGATGGACAATGTAAACCTTAAGTTGTTAGAACTTATTAATCAGCGTGCAGAACTAGTGCAGCAAATTGGTGATATAAAGAATAAGCAGAGCATGAAACGATTTGATCCGGTACGTGAGCGGGATATGCTGAACCATCTTGTCGATCATAATGAAGGCCCATTTGAAAATTCTACAGTAGAGCATATTTTTAAGGAGATTTTTAAGGCAAGTCTGGAATTACAAGAGGATGATCATCGTAAGGCATTGCTCGTTTCAAGAAAAAAGAAACCGGATGATACCGTGATCGATATTAAAGGGGAGAAGATTGGTGATGGGCAAAGCCATTTTGTTTTCGGTCCTTGTGCCGTGGAAAGTTATGAGCAAGTTGCACATGTAGCTGAAGCGGTAAAAAAACGAGGGGTTAAATTATTGCGTGGTGGTGCTTTTAAACCGCGAACGTCCCCATACGATTTCCAAGGACTAGGTATTGAAGGATTGCAGATTTTAAAACGGGTGGCGGACGAATATGATTTAGCTGTTGTAAGTGAAATCGTTAATCCTGCACATATCGAAGCGGCTGTTGATTATGTTGATGTTATTCAAATCGGTGCTCGTAATATGCAAAACTTTGAATTATTAAAGGCTGCCGGTGATGTCGATAAACCGGTATTATTGAAACGTGGTATGTCAGCAACGATATCTGAATTTATTAATGCCGCAGAATATATTATTTCTCGTGGTAATGGAAATATTATCCTTTGTGAACGTGGAATACGAACGTATGAGAAGGCTACACGAAATACTCTTGACATTTCGGCGGTGCCAATTTTGAAACAAGAAACACACTTGCCTGTTATGGTAGATGTGACACACTCAACAGGTCGCAGGGATCTGTTACTGCCGACAGCAAAAGCTGCTTTGGCTATTGGAGCGGACGGGGTAATGGCAGAAGTACACCCTGATCCTGCTGTAGCACTATCAGATTCGGCGCAACAGATGGATATACCGATGTTTGAAACGTTTATGAATGAGTTGGAAAAATATAAAACAACTTCGACCCATGCCTAGTAATTTGAGGCTGATCATATCTTTGATCAGCCTTTTTATTTTTTAAACCATCATTTTGTGGTAGAGTATGATATATATAACATGTGAGCGTATCACGTTTAATCTTAGGAGGAAATGAACAAATGAACATAACAATATACGATGTGGCAAGAGAAGCGAATGTTTCCATGGCAACCGTATCACGAGTTGTCAATGGAAATCCAAATGTAAAACCAGTAACACGAAAAAAAGTATTGGCAACAATTGAACGGTTAGGGTATCGTCCGAACGCTGTTGCTCGTGGGCTGGCAAGCAAGAAAACAACGACAGTGGGAGCAATAATTCCGGATATATCAAGTATTTTCTTTGCTGAATTGGCTAGAGGAATTGAAGACATTGCAACCATGTATAAGTACAACATCATTTTAAGCAATTCTGACCAAAACAAAGATAAGGAATTGCAGTTGATTAATACAATGCTTGAAAAACAGGTTGATGGTATTTTGTTTATGGGTGGTAATATTACGGAAGAACATGTCAATCAATTTAAAACGTCATCTGTTCCGGTTGTCTTAGCAGCAACATATGACGAAACGGAGACAATACCATCTGTAAATATTGATTATGAAGTTGCTGCTTTTGAAGCAACAAAGTTTTTAATTGAGCAAGGTAATACACACCCTGCTTTTGTTTCCGGTCAAGATGGTACAAACATTAATCAGCAAAAATATGAAGGCTTCAGAAGAGCGCTGAAGGAATCTGGAATTGAGTTCAATGAAAATTATATGGTGCAAGGTGATTATTCCTATGATTCAGGTTTAGAAGCTATAGAGCAGCTTTTGGCACTTTCTGAACAGCCAACCGCTATCTTTGTGGCTTCCGATGAAATGGCATTAGGTGTTATCCATGGTGCACAGGATAAGGGCTATCATGTACCAGAGGACCTTGAAGTTTTTGGCTTTGATAATACAAGACTTGCGACAATGGTACGTCCAACGTTATCAACTATCGTACAACCAATGTATGATATTGGAGCCGTTGCAATGCGATTATTGACAAAATATATGAACAAAGAAGAAGTAAACGAGAAAAAAGTTGTTTTACCACATCGAATTATCGAAAGAGGCTCAACAAAACAAAAATAATGCCGATATAAAGAGTAAGTAGAACTGACTTATTCATCTGGATTTGGGGAGATAGAGTATGAGAAAAAGAGATATATTAACTCCAATTGGCATTACGTTAGGGTTTATAATGATTATGCTCGCTATTTTGACAAAAGGCGGGAGTCAAGGAGCAATTACATTTCTTGATGTTTCTTCTATTTTCATTGTAATTGGTGGATTAATTGCCTCGTTAATGATCAATTTTAAAATGACACAAATGAAATTAGCGAGGAAAGTATTGAAAGAAGCATTTCGTCAAAATAATCAACAACTTCCAGAATTAATCAAGCTCTTTGTGCGATTATCGGAACGGGCAAGACGGGAAGGAATACTGGCATTGGAAAATGAACTTGATGAAGTAGATAATCCGTTTATTAAAAAAGGTGTATTGCTTGCCGTTGATGGGATTGAGCCAGAAGTTATTAATGATATTATGAATGCTGAAATTACTGCAATGGAAGAACGTCACTATAAAGGACGAGCAATCATCGAAAAAGCTGGTGAATATGCACCTGCTTGGGGAATGATCGGGACACTAGTCGGGTTAGTTTTAATGCTGAATAACCTGCAGGATCCGGCTACATTAGGACCTTCTATGGCTGTAGCATTACTTACAACGCTTTACGGAACAATACTTGCCAATTTAGTATTTATCCCAATGGCAAGTAAATTAGAAGGTAAAACAGAAGAAGAAGTTTTTATAAAACAAATTATTATCGAGGGAATTATTGGTGTTCAATCCGGACAAAATCCAAGGATCTTAGAAGAAAAGCTTAGTGCCTTTCTTCCTAGCGAATCTAAACAAATAGATGAACAACAAGATGAATCTGCGTTCATGGAGGAGAGCGTTCATGAAGCGTAGACAAATAAAGAAAAGCAGGAAGAATGGTGCACCGAAATGGATGGTAACTTATTCAGATATGGTTACCCTAATCCTTGTCTTTTTTATTCTACTATTCTCCATGTCACAGATTGATGCCGCTAAATTTGATGCTATTTCTGAGTCTTTTCGTAACCGGATGATTTTTGACTTTTACCCATCACCTGTACCAATGGAAAATCCAACTGAAAACACGAGTGATCAGGAAAGTGGTAAGAATTCGAATGAATTTGAGAATCCGACACAGTTAGAAAATAAAAATGATCGGGATGAAGAAGGTTCTCATAAAGAGGATTCGCTGAGCAACTTAATGAAAGATGTTGAGGAATATTTAGACAAAAATAAGCTGAATAATGTCGTATCAGCAAGCAGAACAGAACGTGGTGTTGTTCTGGTGTTGCAGGAGCGTATTCTATTTGATACCGGTGAAGCAGCCATTCTTGATTCTGGTAAGCCTTTTTTAAATAAAATCGGGACGCTATTAAAAAAGATTCCTAACCATGTTAAAGTAGAAGGACATACAGATAGTCGTCCTATTTCTAATTTCCGCTATCCATCGAATTGGGAATTATCTGGCGCTAGAGCAAGTAGTGTTATTCGATACTTAATTAAACAAAATGATTTCGATGAATCACGGTTTTCTTTTATAGGCTATGGCGATACAAGGCCAATTGCACCTAATGATTCCGAAAAAAATTGGAGCAAAAACAGACGCGTCGAAATTGTAATATTGGAAAACGATGCTACAGAGCAAACGGGAGATGACATGAATTAGTCATCTCCCGTTTGTATTTATCCATGGTTCTGTTGATTTCTCGTATATTTCATCGCGCTAAGTAGGAATTTAGCATTTTTTTCCGTGATTTCCGCTTTTCTTGGTATTTCCGGTACAATATTATTGCTGTCATGCCAGGCTTTTGGAAGTGTTACTGGTGCTTGCGATTGCCATTTGGATAGCCATGAAGTTGGAATGTTGCCTGTTTGTGGCTCACCTGTTTTCATGATATTCCAAATCTGTGCCCATGCTCGTGGGACAACACGCCAAATATCATAGCCACCACCGCCTAACGCAATCCATTTTCCACCACAGTACTCGTGGGCCAATTCATGTGCCAACATTGGTATTTTGTCATAAATAGCCATTGTCCCACAAAGATGTGTCAATGGATCATATACATGGGCATCCGCACCATTCTGTGTCACGATCACATCTGGTTTAAAGTAGTTGCAGATTTCTCTGAAAGCGGATTCATAGACTTGTAAAAAAGAGTCATCCTCTGTGAAGGCATCGATAGGTATGTTAAAGGTATATCCATGTCCTTCTTTTATGCCGCGTTCATTCACATTACCGGTGCCAGGGAAAAGATATCGTCCTGTTTCATGGATGGAGAGTGTGCAAACGTTTGGATCTTCATAAAATGCCCATTGTACACCATCTCCGTGATGTGCATCTGTATCAACGTATAAAACTTTTGCATCATATTTTTGTCGAATGTACTTCATTGCAACTGCACCGTCATTATAAATACAAAATCCAGATGCCTTTCGTTTGAATCCGTGATGAAGCCCACCACCTAAGTTAAGTGCATGAAGGGATCTGCCTTCTAGTACGGCATCAACAGCATTTAACGTGCCACCGACAAGGGAACTGGATGCCTCATGCATATTAATAAACATTGGTGTATCCTCGGTGCCAAGCCCAAATTCCAGACCTTCATCTTCGGTTAGTTTTCCAACACTGGCCTTTTTAACAGCTTGAATAAATGCTTTGTCATGAAACAGTGCCAGTTCCTGATCTGTTGCTTTTCGTGGCTTGATTATATCGTTTTGATTAAGTGTGTTCGCTTCTTCTAGTAGTTCTTTTGTTAATACCACTCGTTTTTGGTTAAAAGGATGATCCGAATGAAAGTGATAATTTAAATAAGCATCAGAAAAAACAAACGAGGACTCGCATGTCATGATTGTGTCCCCAGCTGATCGTTCGGCCATATCAGTTCATAACCAGCATCGCGCAAATCTTGAATTACTGGTAACGGATTCATGGTCTGAATACGAAAAACTAATATTTTATAGTTCGGATCATCCTTATAGGGATAGACAAGTACGGATGTTATGTTTGTTTTGCGTTTTCCAAATATTGCTGTCACTTCAGGTAATATTCCAGGTTTGTGTGGTGCCTTAACTTCGATATGTGAGCTTTGTACATTTGTTCCAGTTAATTGTATTAATGTATGGAGCATATCCTTTTCCGTAACAATGCCGATTAATTTGTTGTTACTAACAACAGGAAGACAAGCAAACTCCTCTTCATAAAAAATGCTAGCAATTTCTTCAACAAAATCAAGCGGGTGAACAGTTATAACTGGTTGACTCATAATCGTTTGAATTTCATTTTTTAACTCATGTGGGTGTGAGTTTTTACTAAAAATAGATGGACTAGCATCACGAACATCGCGATCAGAAACAATCCCTATTACTTGGTTTTTTGCACCGATAATTGGGATATGTCGGATGTGATGTTTTTGTAAAAGTTGCAATGCCTCGGCAATTGTTGCAGTTGGCGGTAATGTCTGAACATCCGTTTTCATTATTTTTTCTACAAGCATTACAATCCCTCCCTCATATTTCGATAATGGTGTCTTTGTAAAAATCGTAATGTATCAAATTGGTTAATTGAGTCATCTGGCACGTGCTTACCAATCCGCACCATTAGGCAGTTGGCGGGATGGGAAATAATCTCGGGATCGTCCGTTGGAGCAGGGGATAGACCGCCGGCAGCCATCATTTTTTCCATCACTTTACGATAGTCCCAGACACTTAGTTTTGTACCATTTAAATCCCAATGCCAGTAATACTCAGTTGATATTATAATATAATTTTCCATATAGTCATCCATCATGGAGACCTGTAATAAACCGGAGGCGATCTTTGCACTTCGATATTTCGGAATAACTTCGATAGCACCTAATTCAATAAGGTCGTCCATTTTAAATTCGGACCACCTCTCTAGTGGATCCGGATGTAAATATGTGACGTAACCGATAATAGTATCGTTTGTCCTGGCAACAATAAGTCGACCTTCCGGAAAGTCTGCAATCCCTAAAATAGCCTCAAACTGTTTAGGGGCAGGACGAAAAGCTGTTAAATCCTCATGAAAATGATAGTTTTTTAGTTCGGTTGATGATAATGGACCTTCAATGATAACGGGTCCATGCGTTGTGTCACGTGTTATAGTATGATAGGTTTTCGTATGGTTCATTTATTCACCACCTATTAGTTGATTAACAATACGATATAACTTCATTATACAGGATTATAATATAGATTTTTAGTAAAAGGCTGAAAACTTTGGGCGAAAATTTAACAAAAAAAGAAGGGGATCATCCCTTCTTTTGTTTAACTATCTTCTTCTTCGGAATTATCAGCAGTATCTTCTGAATTATCTGTGGTGCCTTCACCGTTTTCTTTACTAGCACCATCATCTGTGTTTTCCGTATTATCAGTACTTGCATCATTCTCCTTTGGCTCTTCGTTATTCTGTTTATCTTTGGTAGTTTCTTTGCTAGGATCAGAAACGTTTCCAACTTCAACTTCATTTGAAACAGCAGATTCTAAACCAAAATAATCAACTGCTTTGACAATATACACTGCACCGTTGTTTGGAACCGAATACCCAGTGGATGTTGTGCTCCCAACAAGTGAGAATGCTCCGCCAGATTTCGCTGCTTGATAGATCCGGTAACCAACGACATCGGCACTACTTGATTTTGCCCACGTTATTTTGTTTCCGGAATTTGAAACCGATGCTGGCGCTCCAGGTTGTTTGCCATCATTGTTAATTGTGCTGCCACTCACTCCTGAACTTGTTGTACTTATTTTCTCCCACAGATCCCGATTTGTGCGAGGGAATAAAACAGATAAATCACTATACCTATCATAACCATTTCGTTTTAAAAACGCAGGATTAAATGCGAGACCACTTCCAGTTGTAAACTCTTTTGGTGTTTTTGGACCGGCAGCTACTGTTTTTCCATTAACCTTCACTAAACTCCCACTACCTATAAGACTATCATCTGTTTTGGTAGGGACATATTTTGCGTTAAATAAATCAGATCTAATTAATCCTGCCTTTTGACACAAGTCTGATGGCAACATCCCGGAAATAGCACAGTAGCTGCGGGAAACAATGCCATCTGGACGTTTAAAGTTGTTCGCTGGCGCTATTAAATCAGGGTTAAGTTCAGTAGCTTTGTTAATAAGCTTTGCCCATAAGTTTATGTTGCGGTTACTATAGCTCAACGAACATCCACCACATCTGAGACTTTTTGGGGTATCGTATCCCATCCATGTACCAAATGTTACGTTCGGATTTGTGGCGACAAACCATGTATCCTTCCAGTCTTGGGATGTTCCGGTTTTACCAGCCCAGTCTACACCAGGATTTCGTAATTGGGAATTGAGATATCCTCCTGTACCACTACGAATAACGTCGCGCATCATGTCAAGAGTTAAATAATTGGTTTGTGGTGTAAAAACTTCAGCAGGTTCACTTTTATGTTCATAAATCACATCGCCATCTCTTGTCTCTATTTTATCGATCATATAGGCATCGACAAAATTACCATTATTACCAATGGTAGCAAACGCATTCACATTTTCCTCAACAGTCAATCCATATTTTGGCTGGCCAAGTGCTAAAGAACGGTTGTAATGATCCCCCTCTGTCAACGTAGTAATACCCATTTTTTCCAAATAGTGTGATACAGGGTCATTATTGATAATTCTACTATATACGTTAACTGCAGGGATGTTATAGGATTGTGCCAATGCTTGACGTGCAGACACAAGGCCATGATAACCACCAGCGTAGTTTCCAGGAGTATAGCCGCCAGCAAACGTCGTCTTATAATCTAAAATAGGTGTTCCTGGCTGAACTACACCTGCCTCCATTGCGGGTCCATATACAAGTATTGGCTTCATTGTACTACCATTGGGTCGTTCCGCATCTGTCGCATAGTTTAGTTGGCTATTATCAGAGTAACCACGTCCGCCAACAAAGCTAAGTATTTTTCCGGTTTTGTTTTCTATTAAAATACCACCTGTTTGGACAGGTTCCATTATTTCTTCCTTTTCACCTTTTTCATTTTCGATCGTTTCAGGACGGTCTGGGCCATACCCCTTATAGTTTTTTGCGATTTTCTGGAACGCATCATACGTTTCCTTATCGATTGTTGAGTGTATTTCATAGCCATTTTGTCGTAATTCACGATCTGCAAGAATTCTATATTCCTCTTTTAAATCCTTATCATTTTCTAAATCATCTAATGTGTATCCATCATCCTTAGCTAATTGTTTGGTAAGGATTTCTACTGCCCGTTTTTCTATTTCAAAAGTTAAATATGGGTATTTTTCGAGCGAAGAATCGGTAGCCTCCTTGAAATCTGCTGTGATATCGTATTTAAGTGCCTTGATGTATTCTTTTTTGGTAATGTATTCTTCGTCATACATCCGTTCTAAGACAGATTTCATTCGATTTATTCCAGGTTGTAAATCAGCTTTATCTTTTAATCCACCATTATTAAGAAATGGTGTATAATAGGAAGGGCTTTGAGGTAACCCCGCTAAATATGCTCCTTGTGGCAAATTTAGATCTTTCGCATCAACATCAAATATCCCCTTAGCGGCTGTCTGGATCCCAGCAATGTTTCGTCCGGATGCATCACGGCCATAAGGAATGATATTTAAGTAGGCTTCTAGAATTTGATCTTTCTCAAAGAATTGTTCTAATCGCAATGACAATAGTATTTCCTTTGCTTTTCGTTCAAAGGAGACTTCATTTGTCAATATTTGGTTTTTGATTAGTTGCTGTGTTAATGTACTGCCGCCCGTTTTCACATCAGCGTTTGTTGCTTCTTGAACAATGGCGCGAACGATTGCCTTGGGTACAATGCCCTTATGTTCTCTGAAACTTTCGTCCTCTGTTGCAATGACAGCGTGTATTAAATTATCAGATACATTTTTTAGGGCAACCTCTTCTCTATGTAAATCAGATCGAATATTTCCTATGTATTTATTTTCGGCAAAATACAGTTTCGACGTTTCTTCATAATTATAAATAGATTTTTCCATACTGGCGTAACTTCTGATTGGTTCATCTTTTACCAGGGAAGCAAAATAGCCTGCCCCCACACCACAGGCAAAGAAAAGACCAACTGCACCAACAATAATAAAAAATAGGATAATATTCCAGGAAACATCATAGGTAATACGGGAGGAACGCTGGATCTTCCCAGTTTCCCATATATTTTTAAACTTTCGGAAATATTTATGAAGCATTTGTTTAACGTTCAAGATAAAAACCTCCTAAAATTCCATACTATATTATAGCATAAGTGCGATTTCTGTAGTATAGGAAATGAAATTGATTTTAAGTTATTATGCAGCTTAAAGGATTTTACTGTTGCATTTTATGTGAATGTATGGTAAAAATTAATAATAATAATCTTATATAAAATTGGCTTTGAAGGATCGAAGTAGTTTTGCATTTCCCTGTTTAAGAGAGCCAGCGGTAGGTGAAAGCTGGTATATATTTGCAAACGAATTACAGTCTGGAGCTTTTTCTTTTCATGATAGACAAATCCTAACTGTTGTCTACCAAAGAAAACGGTGTGATCATCGTTATCAACCCCAGAGTGGCATATTTATGCAACAAGGGTGGTACCGCGAATAAAATCTCGTCCCTTTACCTTATGGGATGGGGTTTTTTATTTTGCCGTATGAAAGATTGAAATTTTATACGATTAAAGTATAAGTATAACACTTCGGTCCCCGGTTTAGACGAGGTAAATGCCGAGTTTTCTAACAAATTATCGATAATGGAGTGTGAAGTGAATGAACATTTTACAAGATCTCAAACATCGTGGATTGGTTCATCAAACAACTGATAATGATGGTTTGGAAAAATATTTACAAGATAATCAGGTTACATTGTATGCTGGTTTTGATCCAACTGCCGATAGCTTGCATATTGGTCATTTAGTTCCTGTATTAATGCTGAAACGATTTCAAAAAGCTGGACATAAACCAATCGCTTTGATTGGCGGTGGAACGGGAATGATTGGGGATCCGAGTGGTCGATCAACTGAACGTTCGTTAAATGATGCGGCTGTTGTCAAAGGATTTAGTGAGAAAATCAAACAGCAGTTAGCACACATACTTGATTTTGATCATGGGGAGAATGCTGCGGTTGCTCGCAATAATCATGATTGGTTAGCAAGCATGACGATTATCGACTTTTTGCGTGATGCCGGTAAGCATTTTGGGATTAATTACATGCTTGCAAAAGAATCGGTTTCAGCACGAATCGAGCAAGGTATTTCCTTTACCGAATTCAGTTATATGATTTTACAATCGCTTGATTTCCTCAAATTGTATGAACAAGAAAATTGTACATTGCAGATTGGTGGTAGTGATCAATGGGGCAATATTACTGCTGGGATGGAATTAATTCGCCGGACAAATGCGCAACCAGATGAGGAAATTAAAGTTTACGGATTGACAGTTCCACTTATTACCAAAGCAGACGGCACGAAATTCGGCAAAACTGCTGGCGGGGCTATTTGGTTGGATCCGGAAAAGACGACTCCATATGAATTTTACCAGTTCTGGATCAATACAGATGATCGCGATGTTATCAAGTTTTTGCATTACTTTACGTTTTTGGAACAAGACGAAATGGATCAATTGCAGGAAGAAGTAGAAAATCATCCGGAAAAACGGCTGGCACAAAAGCGATTGGCAGAGGAAGTTACCCGAATGGTTCATAGTCAAGAAGCGCTTGACCAGGCACAAAAAATATCTGCTTCGTTATTCAGTGGTGATGTCAAGCAATTGTCTGCAGATGATATTGAGCAAGGATTTAAAGACGTTCCAACATATGAACTAGGAAAAGAGGAAATTGGATTAATTGACTTGCTTGTGAATGCATCCATTTCTCCGTCCAAGCGCCAGGCTAGAGAAGACATCAAGAATGGTGCGATTTATATCAATGGTGAACGTAATCAGGATTTACAGTACACCATAACTTCCGATGACAGGATTGAGGATAAGTTTACGATTATTCGAAGAGGGAAGAAGAAGTACTTTTTAATTCGTTATGCATAAAAATAAAACGGGTATCCAGAGTAACGGGATACCCGTTTTATTTTACTTTAATATCAAACGATAGGTGAATTGACCATTATCATTTCGTAATGTTTGTTGCTTTTTAATTTCGCAGTTGATATAAATTGCGACATAACTGCTAGGCTCTTTTCTATAAGTACGTGCATA